>NZ_MAKD01000047.1:0-304 GCF_001691235.1 Vibrio sp. ZF57
AGATGTTGAAGGCGATGACCTGACAGCTAGCGACCTTACGGTTGGTGGAGATGCGACGGTTGTAGCTAATGATGACGGCAGCTTCACCATCACGCCAGATGAGAACTTCAATGGTGACATCGATATCAGCTTCGATATCTCTGATGGCACCAATACGGTTCAAGCTTCTGCAGACCTAACCGTTAACCCAGTAAATGATTTGCCAGTACCTCAAGATCAACAGTTCAGTGTTGAAGAAGATGGAACGCTTATCTTCACCGATGCAGACCTATTAACAGGCGCTACTGACATTGAAGGCGACAAC
>NZ_MAKD01000048.1:0-1715 GCF_001691235.1 Vibrio sp. ZF57
TGATAAAAGCCGTGATTTCTCTGCTTGGCTAGGACTCGTACCAAAGCAATATTCGACGGGAGGAAAGCCTCGCTTAGGTCGGATAACCAAACACGGCGACAAATACTTGCGAACACTATTAGTTCACGGGGCAAGGACAGTCATTGCCAACCTTGGCGACAAGCAAGATAAGCTAAGTCAGTGGTGTCGAGGCGTTCTAGAACGAAGAGGAATGAACCGAGCGATAGTGGCACTTGCCGCGAAGAACGCACGAATTATATGGTCGCTTTTACACAATCAAACAGAATATGAAAACTATGCTGCTTAAGTAGAAACCTAAGCAGCATAAAGAGTTAAACCCACCGGGTCATTGCAGACGCTAATGATGGAGATAGGTTAAGACCACTTGCGGAGAGCCTGTTAATGCGGCGGACACACTAGATGTCATCTAACGAATAAGGCACCGCAGTCGCGCAAAGTCATCAGGGCCACGACGTATGCGAATCGTCGATAAGTAGGCCGAATGTAGAGCGGCAGTCCAAAACCCATCAACATAAGTTTAGCGGATGTTTGACAACCGGGGGAATCCATGTAGCCGCATTAAGGTGTGAGCAACGCAATACCGAAGCTCCTGCATACCACCTTAACCACGAAAACCAACGCATAGTAAAAATGCCAAGCGTTGCGAATCACTCTTAAACAGATTGTTATATGCCTGTGTTGAAGACTTTGCGACCATACTCATCGACAGCAGAGCGAATAGGTTCCCAAATTCTGATGTAGCCCGATGAAGTGTCGAAAACCTTACCATGGTTCTTATCTGACTTAGCTTTCATTTGAACATAGTTAGAGTTAAACCATTCAGGATTACCTAGCTTATCACTGAGGTGTTGTTCAGTTACTTCTGAAACTCCAGAGCTAGATAATGCAAGGAACGCATTTAGAATTTGAGAGTTATACTGTGCCTGCCTTTCTGGCTTTGCCCACATACGCAATCGGCGAGATACTTTATTTATCTCATCAACGTCACTCACCTCATTTGTGCTATTTGCGTTAATCCCCTCAACCAATAGCAAACATTTGATCACTTTAGAGTGTATTTCTTTCCTGTGCGCATCTTCGCCGAGCATAAAAGCAATATCCTCGAGTTCTGATTTAAGTTGCTCTAACATAACGACTCCAATAAAACTAAATTAGACTAATTAAGTCTAGTTTAGTAAATCAGAATACGCCAAGCGAATTGGCATATAACGAATGACATGGATTCCCCCTACCGAGGATCTGCCACACTTATGTGGTACTTAAATGCATCGGAGGCACCATGTCTGATTATTCTTATTTCTGCGGTATCGACCTAGCTAAAAACCACTTTAGTCTTCATGCCGTAGACCAAAATGGTAAGGTCATACTTCATAAGTCAGTAACCCGCTCTAAACTACTGACTACAATAGCAAATATGCCACTCATGCGTATAGGCATTGAAGCGTGTGGTGGTGCACATTATTGGGCAAGAACACTCAATAAACTGGGTCATGACGCCCGCATCATGGCCGTTAAATACGTGGTTCCTTATCGAACTAAAGGGAAGAACGACCTTAATGATGCAGTAGCTATCTGCGAAGCTGTTCAGCGACCATCCACTCGCTTTGTGCCCGTAAAATCACCAGAGCAACAAGCCATCCTATCGGTACATAGAATGAGAGAGCATTGGGTTCGTGAACGCACCGCGCTTATGA
>NZ_MAKD01000048.1:1725-1908 GCF_001691235.1 Vibrio sp. ZF57
CAACAAGCCATCTTATCGGTACATAGAATGAGAGAGCATTGGGTTCGTGAACGCACCGCGCTTATGAATCGCATGCGCGCCCTACTCTCTGAGTTCGGGTTAATCATTCCTGTTGGCCGCTCTTCATTAATGAAACACGTTCCCTTAATGCTTGAAGATGCAGAAAATGAACTGCCACATCTC
>NZ_MAKD01000049.1:0-432 GCF_001691235.1 Vibrio sp. ZF57
GCTAGAGCCTTATGCTCGCATCACGAAGCGCCTAAAAAGTTATATAGAACAACTACTGCCTCTTCTTCCCATTAAGCATATCTCCCCGTTAACGAGCGTACACTGGCACACCATTAAAGAGATAGATAAACGCCGACTTCGACAAGTTGTACCGTCAGTGAAATGGGAAGAGCTAAGGCAACTCGTCATGGACGAGTTCGCTATCTTTAAAGGGCACAGGTATGCCACGGTCATTGCTGACGCTAAGACTCATCAAGTCATTTGGATAGGGTTAGGCCGTAGCCGCAAGGACATACGACCGTTCTTCGAGCTGTTAGGCAAGCATGGCAATAATATCGAAGCGGTCGCGATGGACATGAATACGGATTTTGACCTTGATGTTGCTAAGTTCGGTCGTGAGGTAATGGATAGAGTCAGAGTCGACCAAGCCAA
>NZ_MAKD01000050.1:0-3843 GCF_001691235.1 Vibrio sp. ZF57
GCCTGCCTTGCACGCAGGAGGTCTGCGGTTCGATCCCGCATAGCTCCACCATTCTTTCTCCATGAAGGAATCAAAACTATCATGGGCGATTAGCTCAGTTGGGAGAGCACCTGCCTTACAAGCAGGGGGTCACTGGTTCGAGCCCGGTATCGCCCACCATCTTTAAGCACACTTTTCTTAGTAATAGAAAACTGAGTGTATTTAAAAATGGTTTTGAAAGTTTAATGCTTTAAAAACTCTTGCTCTTTAACAATTTGGAAAGCTGACTGATTGATTTACTTACGAGTAATTCAATCAAATTTAAAAGTTCTCAATGTTTATCTGCTCTTATTTAATAAGAACGGTATAAACACAACAAACACATTCAAGTGTCTTGGCTTTTTGTCTTCACTTTTTAAAAGTGGAAATAAAGAGTGATTCAAACTTAGTTTGAATCGAAATTGAGTCCGGCAAACAGTCATTGAGAATTAACCCTTCTTGATGACAACCAAAAACCTTGGTTAGTTGCCATACGCTTATTTGTCTTCACTTTTTAAAGTGAAAGCAAATAGAAACCCTTTCGGGTTGTATGGTTAAGTGACTAAGCGTACACGGTGGATGCCTTGGCAGTCAGAGGCGATGAAAGGCGTAATAACTTGCGATAAGCCCAGATTAGGTAGTAATAACCTTTTGAGTCTGGGATTCCTGAATGGGGAAACCCACTTACATAAGTAAGTATCCTGTTGTGAATACATAGCAACAGGAGGCAAACCGGGGGAACTGAAACATCTAAGTACCCCGAGGAAGAGAAATCAACCGAGATTCCGAAAGTAGCGGCGAGCGAAATTGGATTAGCCCTTAAGCTTTTAATGATGCAGGTGAAGAGTCTGGAAAGTCTCGCAGTAAAGGGTGATAGCCCCGTAACCGACACATCATAATCAGTGAAAACGAGTAGGGCGGGACACGTGATATCCTGTCTGAATATGGGGGGACCATCCTCCAAGGCTAAATACTACTGACTGACCGATAGTGAACCAGTACCGTGAGGGAAAGGCGAAAAGAACCCCTGTGAGGGGAGTGAAATAGAACCTGAAACCGTGTACGTACAAGCAGTAGGAGCACCTTCGTGGTGTGACTGCGTACCTTTTGTATAATGGGTCAGCGACTTAATTTTAGTAGCAAGGTTAACCGTTTAGGGGAGCCGTAGGGAAACCGAGTCTTAACTGGGCGTACAGTTGCTAGGATTAGACCCGAAACCAGGTGATCTAGCCATGGGCAGGTTGAAGGTTGAGTAACATCAACTGGAGGACCGAACCGACTAATGTTGAAAAATTAGCGGATGACTTGTGGCTAGGGGTGAAAGGCCAATCAAACCTGGAGATAGCTGGTTCTCCCCGAAAGCTATTTAGGTAGCGCCTCGGACGAATACTACTGGGGGTAGAGCACTGTTAAGGCTAGGGGGTCATCCCGACTTACCAACCCTTTGCAAACTCCGAATACCAGTAAGTACTATCCGGGAGACACACGGCGGGTGCTAACGTCCGTCGTGGAGAGGGAAACAACCCAGACCGCCAGCTAAGGTCCCAAAGTATAGCTAAGTGGGAAACGATGTGGGAAGGCTCAGACAGCCAGGATGTTGGCTTAGAAGCAGCCATCATTTAAAGAAAGCGTAATAGCTCACTGGTCGAGTCGGCCTGCGCGGAAGATGTAACGGGGCTAAGCTATACACCGAAGCTGCGGCTACGTACCTTAGGGTATGTGGGGTAGGGGAGCGTTCTGTAAGCCGTTGAAGGTGGTCTGTAAGGGCTGCTGGAGGTATCAGAAGTGCGAATGCTGACATGAGTAACGATAAAGGGAGTGAAAAACTCCCTCGCCGGAAGACCAAGGGTTCCTGTCCAACGTTAATCGGGGCAGGGTAAGTCGACTCCTAAGGCGAGGCCGAAAGGCGTAGTCGATGGGAAACGGGTTAATATTCCCGTACTTCTTACAATTGCGATGGGGGGACGGAGAAGGCTAGGTGGGCCTGGCGACGGTTGTCCAGGTTCAAGTACGTAGGCGGGTGGTTTAGGTAAATCCGGACCGCTACTAACGCTGAGATACGATGTCGAGCTACTACGGTAGTGAAGTCATTGATGCCATGCTTCCAGGAAAAGCCTCTAAGCTTCAGATTGTAAGGAATCGTACCCCAAACCGACACAGGTGGTCGGGTAGAGAATACCAAGGCGCTTGAGAGAACTCGGGTGAAGGAACT
The DNA here is from genome assembly GCF_001691235.1 of Vibrio sp. ZF57. Lineage (NCBI taxonomy): Bacteria > Pseudomonadati > Pseudomonadota > Gammaproteobacteria > Vibrionales > Vibrionaceae > Vibrio > Vibrio sp. ZF57. The sequence goes on from NZ_MAKD01000050.1 coordinate 2,231, forward strand.
AGGCAAAATGGTACCGTAACTTCGGGAGAAGGTACGCTCTTATCAGTGAAGTCCCTTGCGGATGGAGCAGACGAGAGTCGCAGATACCAGGTGGCTGCAACTGTTTATTAAAAACACAGCACTGTGCAAAATCGTAAGATGACGTATACGGTGTGACGCCTGCCCGGTGCCGGAAGGTTAATTGATGGGGTTAGACTTCGGTCGAAGCTCTTGATCGAAGCCCCGGTAAACGGCGGCCGTAACTATAACGGTCCTAAGGTAGCGAAATTCCTTGTCGGGTAAGTTCCGACCTGCACGAATGGCGTAATGATGGCCACGCTGTCTCCACCCGAGACTCAGTGAAATTGAAATCGCTGTGAAGATGCAGTGTACCCGCGGCTAGACGGAAAGACCCCGTGAACCTTTACTACAGCTTGGCACTGAACATTGAACCTACATGTGTAGGATAGGTGGGAGACTATGAAACCGCGTCGCTAGATGTGGTGGAGTCGTCCTTGAAATACCACCCTTGTAGTTTTGATGTTCTAACGTTGGTCCCTGAATCGGGATTACGGACAGTGCCTGGTGGGTAGTTTGACTGGGGCGGTCTCCTCCCAAAGAGTAACGGAGGAGCACGAAGGTGGGCTAAACACGGTTGGACATCGTGTGGTTAGTGCAATGGCATAAGCCCGCTTGACTGCGAGAATGACAATTCGAGCAGGTGCGAAAGCAGGTCATAGTGATCCGGTGGTTCTGAATGGAAGGGCCATCGCTCAACGGATAAAAGGTACTCCGGGGATAACAGGCTGATACCGCCCAAGAGTTCATATCGACGGCGGTGTTTGGCACCTCGATGTCGGCTCATCACATCCTGGGGCTGAAGTCGGTCCCAAGGGTATGGCTGTTCGCCATTTAAAGTGGTACGCGAGCTGGGTTTAGAACGTCGTGAGACAGTTCGGTCCCTATCTGCCGTGGGCGTTGGAAAATTGAAAGGGGCTGCTCCTAGTACGAGAGGACCGGAGTGGACGAACCTCTGGTGTTCGGGTTGTCATGCCAATGGCATTGCCCGGTAGCTAAGTTCGGAATCGATAACCGCTGAAAGCATCTAAGCGGGAAGCGAGCCTTGAGATGAGTTTTCCCTGGCACTATAAGTGTCCTAAAGGGTTGTCGTAGACTACGACGTTGATAGGCAGGGTGTGTAAGTGCTGCGAGGCATTGAGCTAACCTGTACTAATTGCCCGTGAGGCTTAACCATACAACACCCAAGGGGTTTTGTGGACTCAAAGAAATACCAAACGCTTGAATGAGTTTGAAAGAGACTTTTAAATCAGTTTTCCGAATTATTTTGCCTTCAGTTTTTAAAAAAGCTGAAAGTAAAAGCAAAATTTGCTTGGCGACCATAGCATTGTGGACCCACCTGATTCCATGCCGAACTCAGAAGTGAAACACAATAGCGCCGATGGTAGTGTGGGGCTTCCCCATGTGAGAGTAGGACATCGCCAGGCTCCAAATTTATTTTCACTTTTTTGAAAGGTGAAGACAAAAGGTATCGTTACTTGCATTAGCAAATAACAACCTCAACAGTGTACTAATCTGTTGATGACAATTTGTTGGAGGGATGGCTGAGTGGTCGA
>NZ_MAKD01000051.1:0-84686 GCF_001691235.1 Vibrio sp. ZF57
AGCATAGTGCTCGCTTCTTTTTTATTTCATCAGGCGTTCAAACTCAACTTCTCAAAGAGGTTAAGGAATTAACCTTCTAGACCTGCGCTTGCTTGTTTGTTCTGAATCAGCTCAATCATGTAGCCATCAGGATCTTTAACGAACGCAATGTGTGTAGAGCCGCCTTTAACCGGACCCGCTTCTCGCGTTACGTTGCCGCCAGCTGCTTTAATCGCATCACACGTTGTGTAGATGTCATCAACACCGATAGCAACGTGACCAAAAGCAGAGCCAAGATCGTATTCCGTGGTGCCCCAGTTGTAAGTCAGCTCAATCACTGCGCCTTGAGATTCGTCGCCAAAGCCAACGAAAGCCAGTGTGTATTCGTACTCTTTGTTTTCGTTCTTACGTAATAGCTGCATGCCCATTACATTGGTGTAGAACTCGATAGACTTGTCTAGATCACCCACGCGTAGCATGGTGTGTAAAATACGACCGTTTGACATGATTTGCTCCTAGCTTGTTATTGGTTGTTTCTTTTATAGCACTATATATGAGCAAGCTCATAAGCAACACCAAAGAGATGATGAGTTTGGTCATATTTTCTTATTCTCATCATCTATCTTACTCTCCCCCTCTGCCTTTTTTCTTATTTGTATTACAAGAAATTAAAGAGCGACGGCCTTATTAATTTGTCAGTCACTAGCGCTTAATTCGCAGTTTTGCATAAATAGTAAGTTTGAGTGTTGGTCTTTTTTGTAATGGCCAAGAATGGCCTTGGTTGTTGAATTGTGACTTATATCTCCATCTTGTTGCTGATTTCCTTTCGTTTTTACAATTGGCATCTAACTTTCCATTTTATCAATTTATGATTACGCCAACATATCCCTGTTTATAGAAAGGTTATTCCGATGTTTTACTTCGTTATTAAGGAATTTTCGATAAAATACGCCGATAACTAATGGTTTTTACGAAAGTACAAAGGGTGTCTATTTTTTGTGCTTATCTTTTTTAAACAATAGTTTGGGCTTGTATTGTTTGTTTGATGTTTGATGTTTGATGTGGTTGTGTTTTCAAAGTAGTTGTCAAGTGTGTATCAAGTGTATCTTTTGCGATCTTTGCTAAATAGACAATCCTTACTATATAGTTTTTCAAGCGCACCAAATCGACTAAATATTCACTTTTGATTTGTGCGATTTTTCTATCACATAAGAATAAGTATTATTTTATTACATTAGCCTCGGCGTGAGGCATTGATGTGGAGTACTCAAATGACGAGTAAATGGTTTACACAACAAAGTTCAGATGTTTTAAACGAACTGAACGCAGATCAAACGACAGGTTTATCAACTTCTGAAGCGGATGCACGCTTAGAGAAGCACGGCACTAACGAACTGACTGCACAAGAGTCAGCTTCTGCGTGGGAACTGTATATTCATCAATATAAAAACCCACTGATTTTTATTCTAGCTGTTGGTGCAATCGTTTCTTGGTCTACTGGCCACGCGATTGATGCTATGGCTATTGCAGTGATTATCCTTATCAATACTGGTATCGCGTTCTGGCAAGAATTTAAAGCTCAGAAAGGGATGGAAGCGCTAAAAGAAATGGCAGCTCCAGAAGCCGAAGTGATGCGCGATGGTAAATGGATCAGTGTTCCAGCTAAAACCCTCGTTCCTGGTGACATCATCAAAATTAATACTGGCGATATTCTGCCTGCTGATGTTCGTATTCTTGAGTCAAACCGTCTGACGGTAGATGAGGCTGCACTGACCGGTGAATCTGAGCCAGTGAATAAGCAGTCTGAACGCCTTGAAGATGAGACCCTTGGTCTTGGCGATCAGAAGAACATGGGCTTCATGACAACAATCGTGACTACAGGTACAGGCCTTGCTGTGGTAACAAGCACAGGTATGCAAACTGAAGTTGGTCACATCGCTGATATGATGAACCAAACGGAAGAGACGAAAACACCAATGCAAGAGCGTATGGACACCATCGCACTCGCATTATTGGTTGTTGCTCTTGTGGTTGTTGCTATTGTTTGTGCTATCGGTGTTTACCACGGTATGCCATGGTTAGAAATCCTAACAACAGGTATCTCTTTATCGGTTGCCGCTATTCCTGAAGGTTTACCAACGGTGGTTACTATCGTATTAACGATGGGCTCGACTAAGATGGTTAAGAATAATGCTTTGGCTAAACAGCTAGCAGCAATCGAAACGCTTGGTTCTACAACCGTTATCTGTTCAGATAAAACCGGTACGCTAACACAAAACCAAATGCAGGTGATGAAAGCGTACGATGTGTCTGGTCGTTACTGGGATGTGTCAGGTAAAGGTTTTGATCCTAAGGGTGAATTCATTACCAAAGGTCACAATGTCGAAGCGACAAACAGCCCTGCAATGATGAAAGGTCTTGTTGTTGCAACGCTTTGTAACGATGCTGAATATGTAAATGCTGATGGTAAATGGACGGTTCGTGGCAACCCGACAGAAGGTGCACTAATTGTTGCAGCTGCAAAAGCAGGTCTTAAACAAGATGAAATGCTATCAACGGGTGGCTACTCAATCGTTAAGAAGTTCCCGTTCGATTCTGGTCGTAAGATGGCTTCTGTTATCGTTCGTGACCCACAAGGTAAGCACTTCCTAGCATTGAAAGGTGCGCCAGATGTTGTTCTTGGTAAATCAACCAGCTTCATGGTTGACGGTGGTTTCGTACCAACGGCTGGCTGTGAAGTTTCAGGCAACTTGGCTCTCGATACCGCACCGTCTCAAGAGCTTCATTTAAACTTTGAAGCGGCAATCCAAACCTTTGGTGGTGATGCTCTGCGTACACTTGCCGTTGGTTTCCGTGAATTAAAAGAAGAAGAGCTTGAGTTAGATTTCCCTGAGCTTGAAAAAGACGTCAGCATCCTGGGTATCTATGGCATCATGGATCCACCACGCCCAGAAGTACGCGATGCAGTAAATAGCTGTTATAGCGCTGGTGTTCGTACGGTAATGATTACCGGTGACCACGCAGTCACGGCAGCAGCGATTGCTCGTGAAATCGGAATCATCCGTAGCGAAGACGATCTAGTGGTAACGGGTGCTGAGCTTGACCAAATGGATGACGAGAAGCTGTTGTCTATCTGTTCTCAGGTTGCAGTATTTGCCCGTGTTACTCCAGAGCACAAGCTGCGTATCGTAAAAGCGCAGCAAGAGAACAATGAAGTTGCCTCTATGACCGGTGACGGCGTGAACGATGCGCCAGCACTGCGTCGTGCAGACATTGGTGTTGCGATGGGTATTACAGGTACGTCTGTTGCGAAAGACTCAGGTGACCTTATCCTGTTGGATGACAACTTCAGTACTATCGTGAAGGCGGTACGTCAGGGTCGTCAAATTTTCGATAACCTACGTAAGTTTATCCGCCAAGCACTTACAGCGAACGTGGGTGAGGTTTCGGTAATCCTATTTGCATTCCTACTCATGGGACCAGATGTAGTACTTCCGCTAACTCCACTAATGATTTTATGGGTTAACCTCGTTTCTGATGGTCTACCAGCACTCGCACTCGGTGTTGAGCCAGAAGAGAAAGATCTCATGGAGCGTAAGCCAGGCAAACGTGACCAAGGCTTCTTCTCTAATGGTCTAGGCGCTCGTATCCTAACTCGTGGTCTTGCATTAGGTGGTCTAAGCTTTGTGACATTCTCTTACGCACTCGACGGTGGTTACAGTGCTCAATACGCACAAACCGTTGCGTTTTTAACACTGATCTTTGCTCAACTTTGGAGCTTGTTCGATGCACGTACGTTTACAACGATTTATCGTAAGAATCCGTTCACTAACCACTACCTACTTGGTGCGGTGGCAGTATCGGCTATCTTGTCTTTAAGCGTTGTGTACACAAGCTTCGGTCAGTTGGTATTCAGCACAGAAGCGCTAGAGTTTAATCACTTAATATCGTTAATCTTCATTGCAGCAGTACCAACATTTGTTCTATCTGCTATCAAAGAAGTGACTAAAGTGGAGTTTATCTAAGACAGACTTCTTAGCTAAATAATTGAATCCCGCCATAAAAGGCGGGATTTTTTTATGCCTGTTGTCTTGGGAACGCAGAATTAGAAGTGAAAACTTATGTAGAGGCGGATTCTAGAGAGTGGCAATAAAAAAGCAGCGCTTTAAGCGCTGCCGTATTGATTAATCGTTGTGAACGGAAAGACTAATCTTCGCTCTTTTCTTTGAATTCACAGAGGTCTTCAATGATACAGCTGCCACAGCGTGGTTTACGTGCGACACAGGTGTAACGTCCATGAAGAATGAGCCAATGGTGGACATCCAGTTTGAATTCTTTTGGGATAACTTTAAGTAGTTTTGCTTCGACATCGTCGACGGTTTTACCCATCGCTAGCTTAGTGCGGTTTGATACACGATAGATGTGAGTATCAACGGCAATGGTTGGCCAACCGAATGCGGTATTTAACACTACATTTGCTGTTTTACGACCGACACCTGGAAGGGCTTCTAATGCAGCGCGATCTTCCGGTACTTCACCATTATGTAGGTCAAGCAGCATACGACACGTTTTGATGGTGTTTTCTGCTTTTGAGTTAAATAGGCCGATGGTCTTGATATACTCTTTTAAGCCATCAACACCTAGGTCGAAAATTGCTTGCGGAGTGTTGGCTAAAGGGTACAGCTTATCCGTCGCCTTGTTCACGCTGACATCGGTTGCTTGTGCAGACAATAGAACGGCAATCAGCAGCTCGAATGGGCTGTTCCAGTTAAGCTCAGTCTCTGGCTTTGGATTGTTTTCTCTTAAACGCTCAAGTATTTCTACTCGTTTTACATTGTTCATAGCGACATTACTTTCAAATAGTTAGGGCATGAAGCTTGGATTGCTTCTGCTTTATCATCGGTTACGCGCTCTTATGAGCGTCATTATTATATGTACTGTTTAGATCTGATTTCCCCCGCTGAGTGGTTGAGCTAACTCAGCGAGGTTTAAGCTAATTTAACTTATTAGGCATTGGTAACGCGAGCGCGTTCAATGACTGGTTTTTCTTGTTTTGGTTGTCTAGATTTTGCTTGGTTATCGATGATATTTTTCAAAGCAATTAAGAAACCAACACCAATGAAGGCACCCGGTGGAAGCAGGGCTAACAAGAAGCTGTTATCAAATTCAAATATCTGGATTCGTAACACCGAAGCCCAGTCACCAAGCAGCAGGTCTGCGCCATCAAATAGGGTCCCGTTACCAATAATCTCACGCATCGCACCTAACACGACCAATACTGATGTCATGCCTAGACCCATCCAGAAACCATCTTGAGCCGCTGGTAGCACTTCATTTTTTGAAGCGAAGGCTTCCGCACGACCAATGATGATGCAGTTGGTTACGATCAGCGGGATGAAGATACCCAAAGAGAGGTAAAGCCCATAGGCGTAAGCGTTCATCAGCAATTGAACACAGGTTACTAGCGAGGCAATGATCATTACGAATACTGGGATACGTACTTCTTTTGGCACATGATTACGAACCAAAGAAACAGAAACGTTTGAGCCGACCAGTACAAGCAAGGTAGCAATGCCTAGCCCAAGTGCGTTAGTGACTGTTGACGATACAGCCAGCAGCGGACATAACCCAAGAAGTTGCACTAGGGCAGGGTTATTGGCCCACATGCCATTTTTGATCAATGTTTTATGGTCACTCATTATTCACCACCACAATTTAGAGGTTGAGCAAGCAATGCTTGGTTGTTTTGGTTAACGTACTGGACCGCTTGTTTGACTGACTTCACGACTGCTCTTGGCGTGATAGTAGCGCCAGTAAACTGGTCAAAATCACCACCGTCTTTACGAACCTTCCAACGGTCTAGATTAGAATCCGTCACTTGCTTACCTGCAAACGAAAGAATCCAATCACTCACACGCAGATCAATCTTATCACCCAAGCCCGGAGTCTCTTGGTGAGAAAGCACGCGAGTACCTAAAATAGTACCGTCAGTTTTCATTCCAACAATGACTTTAATCGCGCCATTGTAGCCGTCTGGTGCAATCGCTTCGATCGCAATCGCGCTTGGCTCACCATTAAGCTTAGCAATGTAAGCCGGCATCGCTTGCTCAGTACCAAGTTCTTCTGCTTGAACCAAAGTACAAGACGAAAACAGCTCGTTGTCGTGCTGATCGTGTGGGATCACTTGGTTAAGAACAGACAGTAACTGAGCCTGTTCTTGTTGTTTGATCTGATCTTTGGTCAGGTAGTGAGTTACCGCGACCAAACCCGTCGAAGCACACGCAAAAATCGCGAGTACAAGGCCGTTTTTCTTAATTGCATTTAGCATGGTATCCGCTCCCTTAGTGACCGTATGTGCGAGGTTTGGTGTAGTAGTCAATCAGTGGAACACACATGTTGGCTAACAATACAGCAAACGCCACGCCATCAGGGAAACCACCCCAACTGCGGATGATAAAGACTAAACCGCCGATCAGAGCGCCAAACACTAAGCGACCTTTGACTGTCGTGGATGCTGAAACTGGGTCGGTTGCAATAAAGAATGCACCAAGCATAGTCGCGCCAGACAGAAGGTGAATGGTTGGAGAAGCGGTTTCACCAGGAGTGAGCACTAAGAACACTAAGCTAAACAGAGTAAGACTGCCGATGAAAGCCACAGGGATATACCATTGAATAACACGTTGCTTAATCAGCACTAAACCGCCGATTAGGTAAGCAAGGTTTACCCACTCCCAGCCTACGCCAGCTAACCAACTAAATTGAGGTTGAGATAGTGCTTCTGAGGCAGTATTGCCTGCCGTTAATGCCGTTTTGAATGCATCAAGCGGCGTCGCCATTGTGGTGCCATCAATGCCAAGGCGTGCTTGTTGCAGAGACAAACCTTCGTTATTGAAGCCAGTAAAGATCATCAAGAATGAGTCAATAAAGCTTGTTGCTTCTGCTGTCAGGCTCGCGGGAGCATTCCAACTGGTCATTTGAACTGGGAATGAAATCAGCAAAACAACGTAAGCGACCATCGCAGGGTTAAATGGGTTCTGCCCTAGGCCGCCGTATAAGTGTTTCGCGATAATAATAGCGAAGAACATACCAATGACGAGGATCCACCACGGAGAGTGTGGGGGAATCGCGACACTCAGTAGCCAAGCGGTTACAACAGCACTGTAATCACGCAGTGCCATTACTGGCGGGCGTTTTCTCAATAGCATGACGGCTGCTTCAAAGGTAACAGCAAGTGCAATAGCAAATACTAACTGGATGAGGGTACCCCATCCAAAGAAGTAGGTTTGAGCTAGTAGACCTGGCAATGCACAAATAGCCACCCATTTCATTAGATCTGGGGTGCTTCTACGGCTATGCGCGTGCGGTGAGCTGGCGATAAAGAAGGCCACTACTCTTTCTCCTCATTGTTCTTTTTATCTAGCTCTTGCTGGGCTTTTTTCGCTTTAGCACGAGCGATAGCTGCAGCAACAGCAGCTTTCTTCGGATCGACCTGTTCAGATTGAGTATCAGTTTCTACTTCAACTACTGGTTCAGATGTTTCTGCTTGCTTAGCTTGCTGTGCTTTTTTTGCTTTAGCACGGGCTATAGCGGCAGCAACGGCGTCTTTCTTAGCATCGCCAGAACTTCCAGCTTCAGTTTCAACTGCAGGTTCAGGAGCTTCGGTTGTTTCTTGTGTCGCTTGCTGTGCTTTCTTAGCCTTAGCGCGAGCGATGGCCGCAGCAACAGCAGCTTTCTTAGGGTCGACTTGCTCCGATTGAGTCTCGGTTTCAACTTCAACCACTGGTTCAGATGTTTCTGCTTGCTTCGCTTGCTGGGCTTTTTTGGCTTTAGCACGAGCGATAGCGGCAGTAACAGCATCTTTCTTGGCATCGCCGGATTTTTCAGCAGGAGCTTCAGCAGCAGATTCAGCTTGTTGAGCTTTCTTGGCTTTAGCACGAGCAATGGCCGCAGCGACAGCATCTTTCTTAGCATCGGCAGAGCTTTCAACAGGAGCATCCGAAGCAGATTCCGCTTGCTGTGCTTTCTTCGCTTTAGCGCGAGCAATCGCAGCAGCAACGGCGTCTTTCTTTGTATCGCCTGAGCTTTCAGCTGGAGCGTCGGAAGTAGATTCAGCTTGTTGAACTTTCTTGGCTTTAGCACGTGCAATGGCCGCAGCGACAGCATCTTTCTTAGCATCGCCAGAGCTTTCAACAGGAGCATCCGAAGCAGATTCCGCTTGCTGTGCTTTCTTCGCTTTAGCGCGAGCAATCGCAGCAGCAACGGCGTCTTTCTTCGTATCGCCTGAGCTTTCTGCAGGAGTATCGGCTGCTGCTTGTTGTGCCTTGCGCTCTCTCGCTTGACGCTTGCGCTCTTCACGCAGTTTAGACATTTCAGAGTTGTCTGGTTCAGCGCCTTCCGCTTTTTGAGCTGCAGCTTGTTTCGCTTTTGCCTTCGCAATAGCGGCAGCAACCGCAGGTTTCACTGCTGGTTCTTCATTCGGAGCCTGATCCGCAGCGGCTTTTTGTGCTTTAACACGAGCAATCGCAGCAGCAATAGCATCATCACCGCCGGATGTTTTCATATCTTTACGGCGGTTATCTGCGGCTTTTTTAAAGCGGTTTTCACGTTCGGCTTTATCACGCTCCATACGAGCGTTCTTCTCTTCAAAACGAATCTTGGCGCGTTCTGCAGCAGCGGCTTCATCTTTTCGAGTTTTGATTTCAGCTTTTGCTTGGCGATAGTACTGAACAAGAGGGATTTCGCTTGGGCAGACAAATGCACATGCACCACATTCAATACAGTCTTTAATATTTAGCTCTTCACACTTATCCAACTCGTTGGCTTTGGCGTGCCATTGCAGTTGTTGAGGAAGTAGAGACGCAGGGCAAGCTTCAGCACATGCGCTGCAACGGATACATTCCATCTCGTAAGTGCTTGGTGAGATCTCACGACGCGTTGGCGCCAAAATACAGTTCGACGTTTTGGTGATTGGCACATTGGCATGCGGCAAGGTAAAGCCCATCATTGGGCCGCCCAAAATTAAACGCGGCAGTTTTTTATCTGCTTTGTAGCCAAACTCTTCAAGTAACTCATGTACTGGTGTGCCTAATAGCGCCCAAACGTTACGAGGTTGCTTAAAGGTTTTACCGGTTAATGTCACAACGCGGTTAACCACAGGTTCGCCGTCAATTACCGCTCGCTTAATCGAGTAAAGAGAGCCGACGTTCTGAACCAAAACACCAATGTCTGCAGGAATGCCGCCAGCTGGAACCTCTTTGTTGGTGAGGATCTTGATAAGTTGCTTCTCACCACCAGAAGGGTATTTGGTTGGGATAACGCGAATGACGATATCTTTGTCTTTCGCTGCAATCTCAAGTGCTTTTATCGCATCTGGTTTGTTGTCTTCAATGCCGATAACCGTCAGCTTTGGTTGAAGAATGTGTTCAACCACTTCGATGCCTTTTAATACTTCGTCGGCATGTTCTTGAAGCAACTTGTCATCAGAGGTGATGTAAGGTTCACATTCCGCAGCGTTGACGATCAAAATGTCGGTACGACCTAAGCCTGATTGAAGCTTCTTAGCCGTAGGGAAACCTGCGCCGCCCATGCCTGAAATACCAGCTTGGCGAATCACATCAAGCAGTTCGTCAGAAGTCTTTGTCGAAAAATCTTCAACTGGATTTTTTTCAATCCAAGTGTCTAGGCCATCAGGTTTAATAACCACGCATATTTCGCTCAAGCCTGAAGGGTGAGCGGTAGTTCGCGGTTCGATAGCGGTAATCATACCCGATGTTGGTGCGTGTACTGGCAAAGTAAAACCAGTGTCTAAGGCCGTAAGTTGCTGACCTTTTAACACAGTGTCGCCAGCAGCAACCAATAGGTTCCCCGGCTTACCGATGTGCTGTTTCACAGGAAGAACGATTTCTTCTGGAAGCCTTGCATGGACGATATCAGTAGTATTCGACTGTTTCTTGTTTTCAGCAGGGTGCACGCCACCAGGGAAGTTCCAAATAGAGCCCGTGCGAATTTGTTCAATTAAAGAGATCATACTAACCCTATGCTTTAGGCTCTGACGTAGTCGCATCAGTCGCTTGGTTAGTGATATCAGTAACAGGGATGATGTTCATCTGCCATTTCCAATTTTCAGTCGTTGTTGCCACTGGAATCATTTCAATACAGTCAGTAGGGCACGGTGCGACACATAGATCACAACCTGTACATTCATCTTTAATTACTGTGTGCAGTGCCTTGGTGCCACCAACAATGGCGTCAACAGGGCAGGCTTGAATACACTTGGTACAGCCGATACACATATCTTCGTGAATGAAGGCAACGGTTTTTACTTTGTTATCTAAGTCATGAGCGGAGTCTTCAACTTCTACGCCCATTAAATCTGCTAGCTTCTCAATGGTTGCTTGGCCGCCCGGAGGACATTTGTTGATCTTGTCTCCGTTAGCGATCGCCTCTGCGTATGGGCGACAGCCAGGGTAGCCACACTGGCCACATTGAGTTTGCGGTAAAATGGTGTCGATTTGATCGACGATAGGATCAGCTTCAACTTTAAAACGGATAGAAGCAAAGCCCAAAATAGCGCCAAAAACAGCGGCTAAAACGGCGAGTGCAATGATTGCAATTAAGATGGTGCTCATGCTTATTTCACCAACCCAGTAAAGCCCATAAATGCCAGAGACATTAGGCCTGCTGTGATCATCGCAATCGATGCGCCTTTGAAGGGCATTGGAACATCAGCAACCGCAATACGCTCACGCATTGCAGCAAATAGGATCAATACAAGCGAGAAACCAACCGCAGCGCCGAAGCCATAGATGATCGACTGAATGAAGTTGTGGTTTTCATTGATGTTCAGAAGTGCCACACCTAATACCGCACAGTTGGTGGTGATAAGCGGCAGAAAGATACCCAACAGGCGATATAGAGTTGGACTGGTTTTGTGAACGACCATTTCCGTAAATTGAACAACCACCGCGATAACCAAGATGAAACTCATGGTACGCAGGTATTCAATACCCAGAGGGGTAAGGATGTAGGTTTCTACTAGGTATGCAGAGACCGACGCTAACGTTAGAACGAAAGTCGTCGCGAGGCCCATGCCAATCGCAGTCTCCAGTTTCTTGGAGACTCCCATAAATGGACATAGTCCTAAAAACTTCACTAGCACAAAGTTATTGACCAGCACTGTGCCAACCAACAACAAAAGGTATTCGGTCATAATGGATTAATTCTTGAGATTCCGATCCGGATATTATCCTGCTTTGCTCACCTAATAACAACCAAGGATCACTAGGGATTTAGACACTTGGTGAAAAAAACATCAGGTAATCGATTGATTATTAAAGTTACCGTAAGTATAGACGGCCAATTTTTACTTCGTGAGACAAGTTTGTAGGAGTAGTTGAATTGGATCTTTCATAAGATCATTCTTGAATTGAGCTCGATTTGCTTCCTAAGAATAGGGTCATATTTGTGGGTTTTGGTGCTCAGAACTATCAAAAAGAGAAGGAAAGCTGAGAGTCGAATACGTTCCCAAACCGCTAAAACGCAAAAAGCCGCATCGAGTGATGCGGCTTCTTTAAATTTGGCTCCCCTTGCAAGACTTGAACGCGGGCGGCTAGGTTTGTGACATTAACTTGGAACAAGTTAGTCGCAGTTATATACGAAAAAGCCCAATCTTTCGATTGAGCTTTTTTCTGAATTTGGCTCCCCTTGCAAGACTTGAACTTGCGACATACGGATTAACAGTCCGCCGTTCTACCAACTGAACTAAAGGGGAATTGCTTGTTAGCGACGCGAATTCTAATAATTGTCCGGATTTCTGTCAATAAAAAATATCAGAAAAAAGTAAGATAAAAAACTTTACTTTCTTGAACGCCTTATAGGATTTAGCTTTGCTTTAGTTATCCACCAAAATTGTGGATAAGTGTGTGTGTGAAACTTTAACAACAATAATCGGGATAAATCGAAAAATGTAAAAACCTTATCTAACGTAATGTATTTAAAAGATTTATAGCAAAATGTCGCAATTGTATAACTTTTGTAGATTATAAAACGAACAGTAAAACAAGCGGTATTTTTAGGTTTTTTGGGGAAAAGTAGTGGATTAAAATTCGAGTAATTTAGCTGGGGAAACTTTGCAGGGCACGGATAATACCAAGTTCTAAAAATAAAAGCTATAACTGATCTCTGATCTTAAGATGCATTTCTCTAGATAATTGTTGCAACGACACTCCTCCTAGAGTGACAATGACCTGATTAAAAAAACAGTATGGAAATGGCGACCTATGATTAAACTCTTTGACTTGGTATCGGACTACAGCCCGTCCGGTGATCAGCCGACAGCGATAACCAAATTACTAGACGGATTAGATTCTGGTTTGGCACATCAAACTCTACTAGGGGTAACGGGCTCAGGTAAAACCTTTACCCTTGCCAACGTCATTTCCCAATCTCAAAGACCTGCGATTCTGTTAGCGCCTAACAAGACATTGGCGGCTCAACTTTACGGTGAGATGAAATCTTTCTTTCCAAACAATGCCGTTGAGTATTTCGTTTCTTACTACGATTACTACCAACCTGAAGCCTACGTTCCAACCACGGACACGTTCATCGAGAAAGATGCGTCTGTGAACGCTCATATCGAACAAATGAGGCTTTCGGCAACCAAAGCCTTATTAGAACGAAAAGACGCCATCATTGTGGCTTCTGTGTCGGCTATCTACGGTCTGGGTGATCCTAAGTCTTATTTGAAGATGATGCTTCATTTGAGTCGTGGCGAGGTGATGGATCAGCGAGACATCCTGCGTCGATTGGCTGAGCTGCAATATTCAAGAAACGATGTCGCCTTTGAACGTGGTCAGTTCCGTGTTCGTGGTGAGGTGATTGATATCTTTCCGGCTGAATCTGACCAAGATGCGGTTCGAATTGAGATGTTCGATGACGAAGTGGACTGCATTAGTATTTTTGATCCTCTGACTGGTGCGGTGAAACAAAGAGACTTGCCGCGCTTTACGGTTTATCCAAAAACTCACTATGTAACGCCAAGAGAAAAAATCCTTGAGGCGATTGAGAACATCAAGGACGAACTGCGCGATCGTGCTCAATACTTAAAAGACAACAATAAGCTTTTGGAAGAGCAGCGTATCTCTCAAAGAACTCAGTTTGATATTGAGATGATGACTGAGCTTGGCTTCTGTTCCGGTATCGAAAACTATTCACGATACTTGAGCGGCCGTACGGAAGGGGAAGCGCCGCCAACGTTATTTGACTACCTGCCTGATGATGGTTTGCTGATCATCGATGAGTCACACGTGACTGTGCCGCAAATTGGTGCGATGTATAAAGGTGACCGTTCTCGTAAAGAAACCTTGGTCGAGTTTGGTTTTAGACTGCCTTCTGCATTGGATAACCGTCCAATGAAGTTTGAAGAATTTGAGTCTATAGCCCCACAAACGATTTTTGTGTCGGCAACACCAGGTAATTACGAGATTGAAAAATCAGATGGCGAGATTGCTGATCAAGTGGTACGTCCTACTGGTCTGTTAGACCCAATCATCGAAGTAAGACCTGTCGCGACGCAGGTGGATGACTTGCTGTCTGAAATCAGAATCCGTTCAGTGAAAGAAGAGCGTGTTTTGGTTACCACGTTGACCAAGAGAATGGCAGAAGACTTAACCGAATACCTAAGTGAGCACGGCGTTAAAGTGCGTTACTTGCACTCGGATATCGATACCGTTGAGCGTGTAGAGATCATCCGAGACCTACGTTTGGGCAAGTTCGATGTGTTAGTGGGCATTAACTTACTTCGTGAAGGTTTGGATATGCCTGAAGTGTCGCTGGTGGCGATTCTTGATGCAGATAAAGAGGGCTTCTTGCGTTCTGAGCGTTCTCTGATTCAAACCATTGGTCGTGCTGCTCGTAACTTGGAAGGTCGAGCAATCCTTTATGGTGATTCGATTACTAAGTCGATGAGAAAAGCGATTGATGAAACCGATCGTCGTCGCGAGAAACAGCAAGCCTACAACGAAGAGCAAGGCATCACTCCGCAAGCGTTGAAACGCAATATCAAAGACATTATGGAACTGGGTGATCTAACCAAGTCGAAGCAGCAGCGCCAATCGAAACAAGTTCCACTATCTAAGGTGGCAGAGCCTTCTGAAAGTTATGCAGTACTTACGCCGCAACAGCTTGATAAAGAGATCAGCAAGCTAGAATCTGCGATGTATCAGCATGCTCAGAATCTGGAATTTGAATTGGCCGCACAGAAGCGTGATGAAATTGAGCAGTTAAGAAAGCAGTTTATTACCAACAGCTAATCTCACTTTTCGCTCGAGAATTGATCCCCCTCAACACAAGAATTGAGAGTGTTTCAGACAAAAAAACAGCCAGTAGTAAATGTTCTACTGGCTTACGTTTGTGAACAATCGGTCCACTAACAACGTCAGTTGGCTAGGTGACCCGAAGGTCATTTATACCGTTGCATCGTTCGTGCCAGATAGATAAAACATTGATTGTTTGAAGCAAGTAAAAAAAACACACTACAAATACTGTGGCTAATTTGCATAATGCAAGGCGGAATGCGACTATAATAAGAAATGCAAATTATAAATGGCTAGGATATGCAATCAAAAACGCTAGATAACAAATCGAAGTATTTGTTGATGGTAGAGGATACCGCTTCGGTAGCAGCTTTATATCGCTCGTATCTTACACCGCTCGAAATTGATATCAACATTGTCGGCACTGGCCGCGATGCAATCGAGAGTTTGAATCATCGAATCCCAGACCTTATTTTATTAGATCTACGTCTGCCTGATATGACGGGTATGGACGTACTATTTGCTGTAAAACAAAAATACCCTGAAGTTCCAGTTATCTTCATGACGGCTCACGGCTCTATCGATACCGCTGTAGAAGCGATGCGTCATGGCTCTCAAGATTTCCTTATCAAACCGTGTGAAGCCGACCGACTCCGTATTACGGTGAATAATGCGATCCGCAAAGCCACCAAACTTAAAAATAGCTCGGAACACCCGGGAAACCAGAACTACCAAGGTTTTATCGGCAGCAGCCAAACCATGCAGCAGGTTTACCGAACTATCGATTCTGCTGCATCGAGTAAGGCGAGCATTTTCATTACTGGTGAAAGTGGTACCGGTAAAGAGGTATGTGCAGAAGCCATTCATGCGGCGAGTAAGCGTGGCGATAAGCCGTTCATCGCGATTAACTGTGCCGCTATCCCTAAAGACCTGATTGAAAGTGAGCTGTTTGGCCACGTTAAAGGTGCCTTTACCGGTGCTGCGACCGATCGCCAAGGTGCTGCTGAGCTTGCTGATGGTGGAACACTGTTCCTTGATGAACTGTGCGAAATGGACTTAGAGCTGCAAACCAAGCTGCTGCGCTTTATCCAAACCGGTACTTTCCAAAAAGTCGGCTCTTCGAAGATGAAGAGTGTCGACGTTCGTTTTGTGTGTGCGACCAACCGTGACCCTTGGAAAGAAGTACAAGAAGGTCGCTTTAGAGAAGATTTATACTATCGTTTATACGTGATTCCATTGCACTTGCCGCCATTGCGTGAGCGTGGTGAAGATGTCATCGAGATCGCGTATTCTCTGCTAGGCTATATGTCGGTCGAGGAGGGGAAGGCGTTTGTACGTTTTGCTCAGGAAGTACTTGATCGCTTTAATCAATATGAGTGGCCGGGTAACGTTCGTCAGCTACAAAACGTGTTGCGGAACGTAGTGGTTTTGAATAACGGCAAAGAGATTACTCTCAACATGCTTCCACCACCGTTGAACCAACCGATTGAAAACAGTCTGCGATTGAAAGAGAAGCAGAATGAAGACATCACGGTAAAAGATATTTTCCCATTGTGGATCACTGAGAAAACGGCTATCGAGCAGGCCATTAAAGCGTGTGATGGCAACATCCCTCGTGCGGCAGGTTTCTTAGATGTCAGTCCATCGACGATATACCGTAAGTTGCAAACGTGGAATGCGAAGCAGTAATCAACAAACAATAAGAAAATAATAATGACGAAAGTATTAAATCAGCAAAAAGTTGATGAGCTTGCCGGCGAAATAGGCCAAGAGAATGTCCCGGTTTTACTGGAAATCTTTTTAGGTGAGTTGAAAGGCTACTACGAACACCTAGAGATAAATAAAGAGTCGGATACCTCTAAGTACTTGGCTGATATCAGTCATGCGCTTAAGAGCAGCGCAGCAAGCTTTGGTGCGGATTCTTTGTGTAGTTTTGCGATTAGCTTAGACGCAAAAGTGAAGCAAGCGTTGCCTGTAACCGAGATTGATTTTCAAGATATGCAAGACCTCCTGTTATCGACGTACACTGAATATCAGCAGTTGATGACGGACCTTTAAAACAGCGAGTTATTACTGAGATTAAAAAAGGAGCAGCATGCTCCTTTTTTGTTGTTTGTTGCTTGAACCTATGGCTACGCCAACTGGGCTTCAATGGCTTGTTGAAGCTTCACACGGTCGTGTCGCCAATCTCGGTTTGCCGATGCAAGATCTGTGGTCACACAATTCCATTGCACTTCTAGTTCCGGGTGAGGTTCATTGCCTAACACGATGTCTATTTTCCTTGCCTTACAGGTACGTTCACACCACTCCAATTGCTCTTGAAGCGTCATTTTCCCTGCGGGACCGTGCTCTGGTGAAAGGTTTTCAACGAAGATAACTTTTGCCTTGGTGTTCTCAGAGATTGCTTTGCCAATCTCTGGAAGGAGAAGAGGGGGCATCACACTGGTTAAAAAGCTTCCAGGGCCAAGGACAATGCAGTCTGCTTGCTCAACGGCAGCAACGGCTTCTTTGGTTGCTGGCACTTCTGGAGACAAGTCCATCATGCGCAGCTTTTCCGTCATGTCATCAACGTTGGTTTCGCCGGTAACCCAGCGGCCGTCCATTGATAGAGCCGTGAGGTCTGAAGGATGCTCAGTCATCGGCACGATATTGACATCGACCTTGAGCATATTTCGAATCAGGTTAATTGCTTCCAATGGGCGAACGGAAAGGTTGTCTAACGCCGTCAGCATTAGGTTACCCAAGTTATGACCGTCTAACTCACCTTGACCACGAAAGCGGTATTCGAACATCATCGAACTGATTGAAGGCTCTGTGATTAATTGGTTGATACAGTTGCGTGTATCTCCCCATGCGATGCCACCTTGGCAATCTCTAATACGTCCGGTGGAACCGCCGTTATCTGTCGTTGCAACAATGCCAGTTGCGTTGTTACCAAAGTCTTTTAATGCAGCTAACATGCGACCTAAGCCATGGCCACCGCCGATTGCTACGACTTTCTTTGAAGAGTAAATATTCATTTATTGTTCTTGTTAGGTTATTACCAACTATAATTTAGGTTAAATGCTTCTCGCTATATACTCAACAAGAGTTATTTTGAGCGTTTGATACGTTTTTTTTTGCCGATGTGACCCGTTTTTTACCATCAGAGCTAGATTCACGTACAAATATTAAGTATTTTATTACTCAGCTACTGCGCGTGTGAATATAACGCTCAGTTGCCATAACTCCGAGCTCTCGCATGCTAAGTCGCACAGTGGTATTTGCTGTACCGATACGCATCAAGAGCCAGTGACATGTTGTCACAAGGGCTTAATTGGAAATGATTATGCCTCCCGTGTTTGGAAAGGTGTTCCGTGGCGCAACAATTCGAAGATAGATTCCATCGCAAGTTTTATTACTTGCGCTTGTCGGTTACAGACGTCTGTAACTTTAAATGTACTTACTGCTTGCCAGATGGTTACAAACCGTCAGGGCAAAAAAACTCGTCTTTTTTAAGTGTTCCCGAGATCAAACGCGTTGTTAAAGCGTTTGCAGATTGTGGTACCTCAAAGATCCGCATTACAGGCGGAGAGCCGAGCCTGCGTAAAGACTTTCCTGAAATCATACATACCGTTGCTTCTACTCCAGGCATCGAAAAAGTAGCCACCACAACGAATGGCTACCGCATGGAGAAACAAGTAGGGCAATGGCGTGATGCTGGTTTAACCCATATAAACGTGAGCGTGGATAGTTTAGATTCGCGCATGTTCCATCAGATCACTGGTGAGAATAAGTTTACTGAGGTTATGCGAGGCATTGATAAAGCGTTTGAGGTTGGCTTTGAACAAGTCAAAGTCAACGTCGTATTAATGAAAGACCTCAATAGTCAGGAATTACCAGCCTTCCTTAATTGGATCAAAGACAAACCTATTCAATTACGTTTTATCGAGCTGATGAAAACCGGCGAGATGGACGAGTTGTTCGATAAACATCATGTGTCTGGCGTTGCGATTCGCAACCAGCTTATTGCTAATGGTTGGCTGTTAAAAGTCAAAGCCGTTAACGATGGCCCGGCGCAAGTGTTTGTCCACCCAGACTACAAGGGTGAAATCGGTTTGATCATGCCTTACGAGAAAGACTTTTGTGAGAGTTGTAACCGACTGCGCGTTTCTGCGACCGGTAAACTTCACTTATGTCTGTTTGGCGACCATGGTGTTGAACTGAGAGATCTGATTCAAGAAGATCAACAAGAGCAAGAACTCATTGATCGAATTCAGGCTCAGCTTCAAACCAAGTCCGTTAGCCACTTCTTACACGATGGCAACAGCGGCATGACTCCAAACTTGGCGTCAATCGGCGGTTAACCCGCTACACACTCTAAAGCATTTTATCGCTCAGCTTCTTCAGGCGGGGCGAATCAGTCTAATGAAAAATTTATATAGGTGAACAAATGGGTCACGCAGAAAGCAAATTCCAAGCAGCAAACATCGCAGTACTAACGGTTTCAGATACTCGTACAGAAGAAAACGACACTTCAGGCGGTTACCTAGCAGAGCATGCTAAACAAGCGGGTCACAACGTGGTTGATAAGCAAATCGTTATTGATGACATGTACAAGATCCGTGCGATCGTATCTAAATGGATCGCTGATGAAAGCGTACAAGCTATCATGATCACGGGTGGTACTGGTTTCACTTCTCGTGACAGCACGCCTGAAGCGCTTAAGCCACTGTTCGACAAAGAAGTAGAAGGCTTTGGTGAGCTATTCCGTCAAGTATCTTACGAAGAGATCGGTACTTCGACAATTCAATCTCGTGCGATTGCGGGTTTTGCTAACCACACG
This sequence comes from Vibrio sp. ZF57, assembly GCF_001691235.1. Lineage (NCBI taxonomy): Bacteria > Pseudomonadati > Pseudomonadota > Gammaproteobacteria > Vibrionales > Vibrionaceae > Vibrio > Vibrio sp. ZF57. Next base: position 19,117 of record NZ_MAKD01000051.1, read on the forward strand.
GTTATCTTTGCGATGCCAGGTTCTACAGGCGCTTGCCGCACCGGTTGGACTAAGATCATCAAGCAACAGATGGATGCTAGCCACCGTCCTTGTAACTTCATGCCACACCTTTCTGTATAAGGCGGTTTGAGTATGAGCCAATTTACACACATTAACGCGTCTGGCGAAGCAAACATGGTCGATGTATCGGCTAAAGCGGAAACAGTACGTGAAGCGAGAGCGGAAGCCTTCGTTCAAATGTCGGCAGAAACGCTAGAGCTGATTGTCTCTGGTAGCCACCATAAAGGTGATGTTTTCGCAACGGCACGTATTGCGGGTATTCAAGCGGCGAAGAAGACGTGGGATCTGATTCCCCTGTGTCACCCTCTGCTATTAACTAAAGTAGAAGTGCAGCTTGAAGCTATCGAGTCTGAAAACAAGGTTCGCATCGAATCTGTTTGTAAGCTTGCGGGTAAGACGGGCGTAGAGATGGAAGCGCTAACGGCTGCTTCTGTGGCTGCGTTAACGATTTACGATATGTGTAAAGCTGTTCAGAAAGACATTGTTATCGAAAACGTGCGCCTGCTAGAGAAGACAGGTGGTAAATCTGGTCACTTTAAGGTGGAGTCATGATTACAGTACTTTTCTTTGCTCAAACTCGTGAACTTGTTGGTGTGGACAGCGTTGAAGTTGATGCACAATTTAAGACGATTGAAGCGATTCGTAGTCATCTTGTGACACAAGAAGGCAAATGGGATATCGCATTGGAAGAGGGGAAGCTTCTGGCTGCACTTAACCAATCAATCGTACCTTTGACAGCTGAAGTGAAAGACGGCGACGAAGTGGCTTTCTTCCCACCAGTGACTGGAGGCTAAGCATGGATCCAAGAGTATTAGTGACAGCTGAGGACTTCTCGGTAGGCGACGAATACGACTACTTGGCTCAAGGTACAGCTGCCGGAGCGATTGTGACGTTCGTTGGTAAAGTTCGCGACATGAACCTTGGCGACAATGTGATTGGTTTGTCTCTGGAGCACTATCCGGGTATGACAGAAAAATCACTGAGCGAGATCTGTGACCAAGCTGAGGCTCGCTGGCCTATTCAGAAGATGCGTGTTATCCACCGTGTAGGTGACTTAGATATCGGCGACCAGATTGTTTACGTTGGTGTATCCAGTGCACACCGTGGTGCTGCATTTGAAGCCTGTGAATTCGTTATGGACTTCCTGAAAACCAAGGCTCCCTTTTGGAAAAAGGAACGCACGACCGAAACGACGCGTTGGGTTGATTCTCGTGATTCAGACACGAAAGCAGCGGAACGCTGGGAGAAGTAATTTCTCTTAAAGTGATGTTGCTTCAGCATTTACTCATTTGTATATGAGACAGTCAAAAACCGACCACTTAGGTCGGTTTTTTTGTACCTGCTATAAATCTATTTATAGATAATCATTGATTTGACAAATGATAATTCATTGTGGTTGCATATAAATTCAGCGCGTAATTTTGTCTTAATTGGTGCATTGGATAACCCGGTTTGGTGCAGAGCATTATGCTGTCTTGTATAAAGTGATTATCCTCACAAATAGTGTAGAAGGTTTAGGTGATATGTGATGTGCAATTAGATTTCATGTGGCATTAATGTTAATTTGCGCTCAGTGTTCTAGCATAAGATGCTAAAAAAAAGTATCAACACAGATACATCAACACTAAAGGCTGTTTTTTAATTAATCCCTCTACGCAAGTCACTACTGATTTGGGGTTTTTTAGATATTTACACTGATACCTTAAGTATTTCGGAGAATTATCCGATTTTTTGCGACTTGTTTGTGGCAAATTACTTCAATGGTTGATAGTGTGTGCCTCAATCTTTGTAAGGTTTTAGATTTTTATGCTTAAATTTTGAGCTAAATAAATCTAAATCACTGCCGTTCAGTGAACCAAGCAAAGAAGTCATGGATGCAATACATAAAACTTGGAGTTTATTAAATGTACAAGAATAAAATCACTCAGGCCCTTCTTCTAGGTGCTGGTTTGGCAGTGGCTGCCTCTTCTACTCTTTCTATCGCTGCTGAAGTTCCAGCAGGCACAGAACTGGCAAAAGTTCAGGAACTTGTTCGCGGTAACGGTACTGAAGTTGCAACTATCGACCCACACAAATCTCAAGGTGTACCAGAATCTCACGTAATTCGTGATCTTCTAGAAGGTCTAGTGAACCAAGACGGCGACGGCAACACTATCCCTGGTGTTGCGGAAAGCTGGGAAACGACAGACAACAAAACATTCACTTTCCACCTACGCAAAGACGCAAAATGGTCTAACGGCGATCCTGTAACAGCTCAAGATTTTGTATACAGCTGGCAACGTGCAGTTGATCCTGCAACGGCTTCTCCATACGCTTGGTACATGGAATACACCAAGATGGCGAATGCGAAAGATATCGTAGCGGGTAAGAAAGACAAGAGTGAACTAGGCGTTAAAGCAGTGGATGCAAACACTCTAGTTGTTGAATTAGAAACAGCGGTACCATACTTCGTAATGATGATGGGCCACACAACAATGAAGCCAGTACACCAGGCAACTGTTGAAAAATACGGTGACCAGTGGACTAAGCCAGAGCACTTTGTTGGCAACGGTGCATTCTCTGTTGATAAATGGGTTGTTAACGAGCGTCTAGTACTCAAGCGTAACGAACAGTACTGGGACAACGATAAAACAGTTCTTAACAAAGTAACGTTCCTACCAATCGAAAACCAAGTAGCGGAAATGAACCGTTTCCTATCTGGTGAAATCGATTTCACAAACGAACTTCCAACTGAGCACTTCAAGCGTCTTCAAAAAGAGTACGCAGAAGATGTATCTGTAGCGGGTAACCTATGTACTTACTACTACATCTTCAATACGAAGAAAGCACCATTTGATGATGTTCGTGTTCGTCAAGCAATCTCTTACGCGATCGACCGTGATATCGTAACAGGTGCTATCCTAGCGCAAGGTCAAAAACCTGCGTATTTCCTAACGCCTGAAATCACAGCTGGCTTCGATCCTGAGCTACCTGCTTACGGCAAGATGTCTCAGAAAGAGCGTAACGCAGAAGCGGAACGTCTTCTTGAAGAAGCGGGTTACGGTAAAGACAACCCACTTAAATTCAACCTGCTTTACAACACTTCAGAGAACCACAAGAAGATTGCTGTAGCGCTAGGTTCTATGTGGAAGAAAACACTGGGTCTTTCTGTAACACTTGAGAACCAAGAGTGGAAAACGTACCTATCTTCTAAAGATTCTGGTGACTTCGAAGTAGCACGTGCTGGTTGGTGTGGTGACTACAATGAAGCGTCTTCGTTCCTGACGCTAATGAAGAGTAACAACACTACCGGTGGTGTTCACTACGACAGCGCGGCTTACGATAAGATCATCGATAAAGCACTTAACTCAACTTCAGAAGAAGAGCGCAAAGCACTTTACCTAGAAGCTGAGGCGCTAATGGCAAACGACATGCCAATTGCTCCTATCTACCAATACGTGAAATCTCGTCTACTTAACCCGCATGTTGGTGGTTTCCCAATCAACAACGCGGAAGACAAGATCTTCTCGAAAGACCTATACATCAAAGCTCAATAATAAGCTTCGATTCTAAAAAGTTAATATAACTATAACGATACAGGCACTACATGCGCAGGGCGCGCATGTAGCGTCTTTCTAATTTTAATTGTCACAGACTGAAAGAGTGAGTTTATGCTTAAATTCATTATGAAAAGGATATTTGAAGCGATTCCAACCATGTTGGTGTTGATCACTATATCTTTCTTTCTCATGCGTTTCGCACCGGGTAACCCGTTTTCAAGCGAGCGTCCATTACCGCCAGAAGTTATGGCTAACATCGAAGCTAAATACGGCTTAGATAAACCAGTGTTTGAACAATACACCACGTATTTGACAAATATCTTACAAGGTGACTTCGGTCCCTCTTTTAAATACCAAGATTACACAGTAAATGAGCTGATCGCGGTTGCACTTCCAGTATCTGCGAAGGTAGGTTTCGTTGCTTTTATCTTCACATTATTGATGGGGGTAACGGTCGGAACCATTGCCGCCTTGAAGCACAACACCTGGGTCGACTACACCATAATGTCGACCGCCATGCTCGGGGTGGTAATGCCATCTTTCGTGTTGGCACCGGCGCTTATTTACCTTTTCTCCCTGCACTGGAACATATTCCCAGCAGGTGGTTGGCATGGCGGTACATTCATGTACATCGTGCTGCCTGTTATCGCGATGTCTCTTCTTTACGTAGCAACCTTTGCTCGTATTACTCGTGGTAGCATGATTGAAACGCTAAACAGTAACTTTATCCGAACTGCACGTGCAAAAGGTCTAAGCTACCGTTATATCATTCTAAAACATGCACTTAAGCCAGCAATGCTACCTGTTGTTTCTTACATGGGACCTGCGTTCGTAGGTATAATCACAGGTTCAGTTGTTGTTGAAACCATCTTCGGCCTACCAGGTATCGGTAAGCTGTTTGTTAACGCCGCGTTTAACCGTGACTACTCGCTAGTAATGGGTGTAACCATCTTGATTGGTTTCCTATTCATCTTGTTCAACGCAATCGTTGATATTTTGCTAGCGCTTATTGACCCGAAAATTCGCTACTAACAGGGACGCATGGTTATGTTGAAGAAAAAAGAAAATTTAGAAGCGATCGAAAAGTTCTCTGAGAGCTTAGAGATTGAAGGTCGTAGTTTGTGGCAGGACGCGCGCATTCGTTTCATGCGAAACAAAGCTGCGATGGTGAGTCTGTTCATTCTTACGCTTATGGTACTGGCAGTTATCTTCTTACCAATGCTGGCTCAGTACACTTATGATGATACTGACTGGTACGCAATGCACGTTGGTCCGAATGCGGATCACTGGTTTGGTACCGATAGCTTAGGTCGTGATTTGTACGTTCGTACTCTTGTCGGTGGCCGCATCTCATTGATGGTTGGTGTGATGGGTGCCTTCGTAGCGGTACTGATTGGTACGCTTTACGGTGCAGCTTCAGGCTTCATCGGCGGTCGTACTGACCGAGTGATGATGCGTATCCTAGAGATCTTGTACGCAGTGCCATTCATGTTCCTAGTAATCGTACTGGTAACGTTCTTTGGTCGTAACATCGTCCTAATCTTCGTTGCTATTGGTGCGATTGCTTGGCTAGATATGGCGCGTATTGTACGTGGTCAAACGTTGAGCCTACGTAGTAAAGAGTTCATTGAAGCTGCACACGTATGTGGTGTAAGCAAATGGAAGATCATTACACGTCACATCGTACCGAACGTACTGGGTATCGTAGCGGTTTACTCTACGTTGCTTATTCCAAGCATGATCCTTACAGAATCATTCTTATCTTTCCTTGGTCTTGGTGTTCAAGAGCCTATGACAAGCTGGGGCGCATTGCTTCAAGAAGGTTCGCAAACAATGGAAGTTGCAATCTGGCAATTGACATTCCCTGCGGCATTCATGGTAGTTACGCTGTTCTGCTTTAACTACGTAGGTGATGGTCTGCGCGACGCGCTTGATCCAAAAGACAGATAACGAAATAGCAATTAAAAGCTATAAAAGATTAAGGAAGCAATAATGAGCTTATTAGATGTCAAAGATCTGCGCGTCGAATTTACCACACAAGATGGTATCGTAACCGCAGTAAACGACTTGAACTTCTCACTTAACCAAGGCGAAACGCTGGGTATTGTTGGTGAGTCGGGTTCAGGTAAATCACAAACGGTATTTGCACTGATGGGGCTGCTGGCTAAGAACGGCATCATCTCAGGCAGTGCAAAGTTTGAAGGCAATGAAATTCTCAACCTGCCTGAAAAAGCACTGAACAAGGTTCGTGCTGAACAGATCGCGATGATCTTCCAAGATCCAATGACCTCACTGAACCCTTACATGAAAGTAAGTGATCAGCTGATGGAAGTACTTATGCTGCATAAAGGCATGGGTAAAGCAGAAGCGTTTGAAGAATCAGTACGCATGCTTGAAGCGGTGAAAATCCCTGAAGCACGCAAGCGTATCACTATGTACCCGCACGAGTTTTCGGGCGGTATGCGTCAGCGTGTGATGATCGCAATGGCACTGCTGTGTCGTCCTAAATTGCTTATCGCTGATGAACCAACAACGGCACTGGATGTAACCATTCAAGCGCAAATCATGGAATTGCTGAACGAACTAAAAGATGAGTTCAATACAGCAATCATTATGATCACCCATGACTTGGGTGTTGTTGCTGGTTCTTGTGACAAAGTACTTGTGATGTACGCGGGTCGTACAATGGAGTACGGCACGGTTGATGAAATCTTCTACGAGCCAAGCCACCCATACGCGGAAGGCCTGCTTAAAGCGATTCCTCGTTTGGATACCGAAGGTGAAATTCTACCGACGATTCCAGGTAACCCACCTAACTTACTTCGCCTACCAACAGGTTGTCCTTACCAAGACCGTTGTCACCGTGTAATGGACCGTTGTAAGCAAGAAGCACCGATTTTGCAGCCATTTGCTAAAGACCGTCAGCGTGCTTGTTTTTCAGACTGGGAGACTTGGACAAAATGAGTAAAGAATTACTATTAGATATTAAAGACCTGAAAGTTCACTTTAGCATTGCAGCTAAGTCTGCTTGGCCTTGGGCAAAACCATCAAACCTTAAAGCGGTTGATGGGGTTGATGTTCACCTTTACGAAGGCGAAACACTAGGCGTAGTGGGTGAGTCTGGTTGTGGTAAATCAACTTTTGCCCGTGCGATTATCGGCTTGGTTGAAGCGACTGAAGGTCAAGTGATGTGGTTAGGTCAAGACCTAACTAAGATGCAGGAAGTGAAGCGTCGTGAGACTCGTAAAGAGATTCAGATGATCTTCCAAGACCCGCTAGCGTCGCTTAACCCACGTATGTCAGTAGGCGATATCATTGCTGAGCCTCTAGAGACTTTCTTCCCTGAACTTTCTAAACAAGAAGTGAAGGACAGAGTTAAAGAGATGATGGCAAAGGTTGGTCTACTACCAAACGTAATAAACCGTTACCCACATGAATTCTCTGGTGGTCAGTGTCAGCGTATTGGTATTGCACGTGCACTTATCTTGAAACCTAAGATGATCATTTGTGACGAACCTGTTTCGGCACTTGACGTATCTATCCAAGCTCAAGTAGTTAACCTTCTGAAGGAGCTACAAAAAGAGCTAGGTTTGTCTTTGGTATTCATCGCGCACGATTTGTCGGTTGTTAAACACATCTCTGATCGCGTATTGGTGATGTACCTAGGTAATGCGGTAGAACTTGGCGAATCAGATGCATTGTTCTCTGATCCTAAGCACCCATACACCAAAGCGTTGATGTCTGCAGTTCCAATTCCAGACCCACGCTTAGAGCGCAGCAAAACCATTCAGATGTTGGAAGGTGATCTCCCATCGCCAATCAATCCGCCATCAGGTTGTGTGTTCCGTACTCGTTGCCCACAAGCAACAGAGGCGTGTGCGCAAACTAAGCCAACGATTCAAGGCGATGACGTTCACGCAGTATCTTGCTTGCACGTACAAGTCTAGAGCCTATTTAAAACGGTTCAGCCTGTGACAGGCTTAAGCGCGACTAGTTATTAGAGTCGCGCTTTTTTTGTCTTAGGCTTATTGGTTCGCTCAACAAGCTTCATCAAAATATTCGAACAACTAAGCCAACTTCTTCTAGTTTTGAAAAAGTTGGCTTTTTTTATACTAGAGAAAAGTTTCGATGACAGAGGTTTGGATATGGGTAAGTTAGTTGAAGGTGTTTGGCACGATGTGTGGTACGACACCAAAGAAAGCGGTGGTAAGTTTGTTCGTGAAGATGCGGGCTTTCGTCACTGGATAGAGAACAAACCGGGCGCGCAGTTTGAGCCGGAAAGCGGCCGTTATCACTTATACGTATCGTTAGCTTGCCCTTGGGCGCACCGAACCCTTATCTTCCGTGAGCTGAAAGACCTAACCGATCACATTGACGTGACGGTTGTTTGCCCAGACATGATGAGTGAAGGTTGGCAAATGGGGTTACCTGAACCTCTATTTGGCCATACCCGCATGCACCAAATCTACACTCAAGCCAAGCCTGACTACTCGGGTAGAGTTACGGTACCTGTGCTGTGGGATAAGAAAACCAACACCATTGTGAGTAACGAGTCGTCTGAAATCATTCGCATGTTTAACTCAGAGTTTAACGAGCTAACGGGTAACACCGATGATTACTACCCGTGGGAGTTGTCCAAGAAGATTGATGAGTGGAATGATTATATCTACCCAAACATCAACAACGGCGTATACCGAACCGGCTTTGCGACAACACAAGAAGCCTACGAAGAGGCGTATGAAGCGTTATTTGAAGCGTTAGATAAAGTGGATGCGCATCTTAGTGAGAAACGTTATTTAGCGGGAGAGCAGATTACTGAAGCGGATTGGCGGTTGTTCACGACCTTGGTTCGATTCGATGCTGTGTATGTGGGTCACTTCAAGTGTAACAAGCAACGAATTGCGGATTACAAACATATCCAAGGTTATCTAAAAGAGCTCTATCAAATAGAGGGTATTAAAGAGACGACGGATTTCTACCACATCAAGCGCCACTACTACTACAGCCACACTGGTATCAATCCGACTCAAGTTGTACCCAAAGGACCAGAGCTAGACTTAGAATCACCACATGGTCGAGGCTAGGCTTACCAAGTAGTTCCTTTACTCCAGACATAAAAAAACCCTAGATAAACATCTAGGGTTTTTGCTTTTTACAAAAGAAAAATTAGTTAATTACTTTTTCTTCAGCTTGTGCAGCTTGGTCTGCTTGGATAGCCGTTAGAGCTACTGTGTAAACGATATCGTCTACTAGAGCGCCACGAGACAAGTCATTTACTGGCTTGCGCATACCTTGAAGCATTGGACCGATAGATACTAGATCTGCTGAACGCTGTACAGCTTTGTAAGTCGTGTTACCCGTGTTTAAGTCTGGGAATACGAATACTGTCGCTTTACCTGCAACTGGAGAGTTAGGCGCTTTAGAAGCGGCTACGTTTTCCATGATTGCTGCATCGTACTGTAGAGGACCGTCGATCACTAGATCAGGACGCTTCTCTTGAGCAAGTTTCGTTGCTTCACGTACTTTATCTACGTCTGCACCCTTACCAGATTCACCAGTAGAGTAAGAGATCATAGCAACGCGTGGGTCGATACCGAATGCCGCAGCAGAATCTGCAGATTGGATAGCGATTTCAGCAAGCTGTTCAGCTGTTGGATCTGGGTTGATCGCACAGTCACCGTATACAAGAACTTGATCAGGCAGAAGCATGAAGAAGATCGAAGATACGATAGAAGCATCAGGAGCAGTCTTGATGATCTGGAACGGAGGAACGATAGTGTTCGCCGTTGTGTGAACAGCACCAGAAACTAGGCCGTCAACTTCGCCAGCTTCAAGCATCATAGTACCTAGGAATACTGAATCTTCTAGCTTCTCACGAGCAACAACTTCAGTCATACCTTTAGCGCCACGAAGTTCTACTAGACGAGCTACGTAGTTTTCGCGAACTGATGCAGAATCGATGATCTCAACGCCAGCGCCAAGCTCAACACCTTGCTGCGCTGCAACGCGACGGATTTCTTCAGGGTTACCTAGAAGTACACACGTTGCGATACCGCGCTCAGCACAGATAGCCGCAGCTTTAACTGTACGTGGCTCATCTCCTTCAGGAAGAACGATGCGCTTAGCCGCTTTACGAGCAAATTCAGTTAGCTGGTAACGGAATGCTGGTGGGCTTAGACGACGGATGCCTTGAGTACCTTCAGATAGAGAATCAATCCAAGGGCCATCAATGTGGCTTGCAACGTGATCGTTAACGAACTCGATACGCTCTTTATCGTCTGCAGGAACTTCTAGGTTGAAGCTCTGTAGGTTTAGAGATGTCTGCCAAGTGTTACCTTGAGCCTTGAAGATCGGTAGACCTGAAGCGAATGCTGGTGCACAAAGGTTAGCAATGCTTTCTGGAATGTCGTAACCGCCAGTAAGCAGGATTGCGCCAATCTCAACACCGTTTTTCGCAGCAAGAGCCGCAGCAACGATAACGTCAGGACGGTCTGCAGAAGTTACTAGCAGTGAGCCTGGTTTGAAGTGCTCAATCATGTGCGGTAGAGAACGTGCACAGAAAGTGATGCTCTTAATACGACGAGTTGAGATTTCACCTTCGTTAACGATTTCAGCGTTAAGGTGCTTAGCCATATCAACCGCACGAGTTGCGATTAGATCGATGCTCCATGGCACGCAGCCAAGAACACGGATAGGGCTAGAGTTGAAGATTTGCATTACTTCAAGGTTCGCTTGCTGAGCGCTGTCTGCATCATCAAAGATTTCAGATAGGTCAGGGCGAGTACGGCCAGCCTCATCAACAGGAGCGTTAAGCTTGTTGATGATTACGCCTTTGATGTTTTTGTTCTTAGTACCGCCGAAGTTAGAACATGCTACTTCTATACGCTCTTTAAGCTGCGTAGGGTTGTCAGTACCAGGAGTCGCAACGAATACGATCTCCGCGCCAAGTGTTTTTGCGATTTCCGCGTTCACTTGGTTAGCAAATGGGTGCTTACGAGTAGGTACTAGACCTTCGATTAGCGTAACTTCTGCGTCTTTGTTGATCTTGTTGTATTGCTCAACAACAGACTCAAGAAGCTCGTCCATTTTTTCGCTACCGATCAAAGCTTCAGCTTTAGTCATTGCGATTGGCTCACCAATCTTAATGTCGCTGTTTGCGCTGATGATAGTAGACGTTAGATCTGGTTGGTTACCACCGCTGCGAGGCTGAGCGATTGGCTTGTAGAAAGAAACACTTACGCCCTTACGCTCCATAGCGCGAAGAACACCCATGCTAACACTAGTAAGACCAACACCAGCGCTTGTAGGGATAAGCATAATAGTACGTGACATTGACGAACACCTTTGACTATTGGAAATAAAAAAAGCTCAACTGCTATTCCCACCGATATTTAAATTGGGGTAGGAATAGAAGTTGAGCCCCATTTTCTTGATATGAAAAACTGACTAGCTTCGAATGAAGCTAGTCAGGAAAATCAATTAAAGACCTGCTAGTTTCGCAGTGTCTTCAGCAATTACTAGCTCTTCGTTAGTAGAGATAACCATTGCAGGGATACGGCTGTTAGCTGTAGTGATAGTACCTTCGCCGCCGAAACGAGCTTTAAGGTTAGCTTCACCGTCAACTTCGATACCGAAGATGCCTAGGCGGTTAAGAACCATTTCACGGATTGGGCCTGAGTTCTCGCCGATGCCGCCAGTGAAAGTGATTGCGTCTAGACGACCTTCTAGAGTTGCAGTGTAACCAGCTACGTACTTAGCTAGACGGTGACAGAACACGTCCATTGCACGAGTTGCTTCTTCTTTCTCACCGTAGTTGTCTTCAACGAAACGACAGTCAGAAGTCACTTCAGTTAGACCAGCAAGACCAGACTCTTTAGTTAGCATGTTGTTGATTTCTTCAACAGAGTAACCAAGTGCGTCGTGTAGGTGGAAGATGATTGCAGGGTCTAGGTCACCACAACGAGTACCCATTACAAGACCTTCAAGAGGAGTAAGACCCATAGAAGTGTCTACAGATTTACCGTTCTTGATTGCACATACAGAAGCGCCGTTACCTAGGTGACAGTTGATGATGTTAACTTCTTCAACTGGCTTGTTTAGTAGGCCTGCAACTTCACGAGTGATGAATAGGTGAGAAGTACCGTGCATGCCGTAACGACGGATGCCGTGCTCTTTGTACAGGTTGTACGGTAGAGCGTATAGGTAAGACTCAGAAGGCATTGTTTGGTGGAACGCAGTGTCAAAAACAGCAACGTTTTGTAGACCAGGGAAGTTCTGTTGAGCCGCTTCGATACCGATAAGGTGAGCAGGGTTGTGAAGAGGTGCGAAAGTCGCAGCGTCTTGAATACCCTTAAGAACTTCATCAGTGATAAGTGCAGAAGAAGTGAACTGCTCGCCACCGTGTACGATACGGTGACCGATAGCGCCAAGGTTAGCTTTAAGCTCAGGCTTAGAAGCAAGAATAGTTTCTACCATGAAAGATAGTGCTTCTACGTGAGCTGCGCCCGCGCCTAGTTGTGCTTCATGCTTGCCATCAAGTTTCCACTTCATACGAGCTTCTGGAAGACCTAGACACTCAGCAAGACCAGTTAGGTGCTCTGCACCTGTTTCTGCATCAACAACAGCGAATTTAAGAGAAGAACTACCACAGTTTAAAACTAAAACTAGCTTAGACATTAATGACTACCTGTTTATTTTTCTGATCGAAATCAGTTAAGGATGAAAATTAATCTCAAGAATAGTCGAAGCACATAGGCTTGCGTACTAACCTTGGTCAAAAAAACGTTAATTTCCGTATAAAGTGAAAGCGCTCTTTATCAAAAAGAGGCTTGTGCATTCCTTGCAGAAGTCTTCTCAAAGTTGCTTAAATTGTAAATAAGGGCAACAATGAGATTGAGGTCTGCAAATAATAGCGATATTGTGCAAATATAACAAAAAAATTTGAAAGAATATTATTTTTCGTCAAATTTTTGTGTTTTTAGTTGATGATTTCAACTTTTTTTTAATGGGAGACTCATATGAGCAATAGAGTTGGTTTAGCTAGTAGTTTAAAAGATGGCCAAAAGTACATGGATCTCTGGCCCGTCCGAAAAGAGTTAAACGCGATCTTCCCAGAACAACGCATTATTAAAGCGACCCGCTTTGGCGTGAAAGTGATGCCTGCGATTGCAGCTATCAGTGTTCTTACACAAATGGTCTTTAATAATTACCAAGCGATGCCACAGGCTGTGGTTATGGCTTTGTTTGCGATCAGCTTGCCGCTTCAAGGTATGTGGTGGTTGGGCAATCGCTCAAATACACAACTTCCGCCGGCGCTAGTATCGTGGTACCGCGAACTGCATGAAAAGATCACTGAAACGGGTTTTGCGTTAGAGCCTATGAAGCCGCGCCCTCGCTATAAAGAATTGGCAATCATTTTAAATCGTGCCTTTCGTCAGTTAGATAAATCCTCAATGGAGCGTTGGTTCTAAAGAATCCCAGCTCTCCCTCTTGTCTGAGAACAACTATTCATCTTCTATAGCTTGTTCTCAGATTTGCTCCTCTTTTTGTTACCTCGCTTACTTTCCGTTTAGCTTACCTGTCCTTATTCACTTGGTTTCTTACCTTCCTCCGAAGTCAATATAACCTTTCTCACATAACTCGAGCCTTGTTGTATTTTTGTTAAATATCACTTCAAGTTATCAATGGTTACTGGTAATAATGTCAATAGTGATTTTGATGTTGTTCTCTTTGAGCGAGTAATGACGGGTAGAGCTTGATTCAGGGAGCGATAATGAGTTCTGTAAGAAAGGTATTGGCAGCGGTTTTAAGTTGCTTGATGTTGCTATGGACTGGCAATGTAATGGCAAACGTTGCCAAAGTGTCGGTTTCACAAGTTGTTGACCATCCAGATCTGAATGCGACACGTTTAGGGCTTCTTGAAGGATTGAGAGCCAATGGTTATGAACCCGGTAAGAACTTAGAATTCTCCTATGAAATGGCGAATGGTAACCCGGCTCAGGCAGCCAAGATTGCCAGAGAGCTCGTCAGTGAAAATCCACATGTACTTGTTGGTATCGCGACACCGACTTCACAAGCCTTAGTGTCGGCGACTCGCTCGATTCCTATCGTGTTTACCGCGGTTACGGATCCTATCGGCGCTAGGCTGGTTAAACAATTAGAAAAGCCGGGGCGTAATGTCACGGGGCTTTCTGACTTATCTCCGATCACTCAGCATGTGTCATTAATCAAAGAACTGCTCCCTGAAGCTAATTCAATCGGTGTAGTTTACAACCCAGCAGAAGCAAATGCCGTTGCGTTAGTTGGGTTATTGAGAAAGGCAACTCGAGATTTCGGTTATACACTTCACACCGAAAAAGCGCTGACTGTTGACGATGTCGAAGCAAAAGCAGAATCCATTGCTAAGAAGTCCGATGTTATCTATGCCTTGACCGATAATACGGTTGCAAGCGGCATGGAGGGTCTTATCAAAGCGGCTAACCATGCAGATACGCCAGTCGTCGCAGGCGCCACATCTTATGTCGGAAAGGGAGCGATTGCTGGTTTAGGTCTAGATTATTATGATGTTGGGGTTCAGACCGCGGATTATGTCGCAGCCATTCTGGAAGGACAGAAGCCCGGGAAGTTGAGTGTCAAAACTGCGCAGAGTTCTCAGCTGGTGGTCAACCTAGATGCTGCTCGTGAGCTTGGCGTGACAGTGCCTCAATCTGTGATTGAGCGTGCGGTCATTAGCCGGTGAATTGAGTTTGGTGTTAGGTGAGCTAATAGGCCATAAGTCATATTATTAACAGCATTGAAATGGGCTCAGATAACAAACTCACCTGCTCTATATGTTGGCGCTTCTCTATTTTATTCATTTGTAAGCGGTTATTTGACCGTTAGGTGTGTCGTTAATATCAATTTACATTATTTTACGTCGAGCGAATTGCCGATTAATGTAATAATATTAATGGGGAAAATGAAAATAGCTGAACGCTAAGAGCACATTATATGAAAGTAAATAGGCACTTTAGCCTAACCTTTGTCTTCGGGTTTCCCGCTGTGATCGCCGCGATGTTACTTGGCCTAATAGGAAAGAATCATTTTGACGCGGTAGAAAAAGATATCAGTAGTGAGTTTCATCGTATTGAAGATGTGTTCAAAAGAACCACAAAAGTGGTGACAGCCCTAGATTACAGCTTCTCAAATTACTACAAATCAGGAAACCCTCTCTTTCTTGATCACAACAAACAAGTTGTGGATGGCCTTTGCCAAATTTGGCCGATCGACGTGTTACTTCTCGCTGATGGTAAAACCTCAGACATCCCTTCTGTCGATATCGACTATATGTTGGTCGGTGAAGAGTCCCTTTGTTCCGAAACCAGTGACAGTTATAAGAGCGCGTCAGAAAAAATAGCGTTAGCTCCTATTCTTTCATTTTTATCCCAGCTTGATGAATACCATGCCGGCGTGCACTTTATTGATACGAGCGGCTATGTGATCTCGTCGCCTGAAGGGTTTGCTAAGAAACTGAGTAAGGAATTACTTTCAACCATAAAAAGTCGTCCTTATTGGCAGAAAACAGCCAACAACCCTGACCAACTCACCCTTTCAGGTCCTGGTTATCGTTTTGATTCCCTTGACCGTATAATCAGTATGACGATCCCTGTATTCCATAAAGGTGTTCACCAAGGGATGCTGTCGGTGGATATTAATGCTGACAAGCTGCTCGCAAACTCGAATGAGCACCTTGCAGGTCGGATCGATATCATTGATACCACTTTAGCGACTCCGGTAGATTCTGCGGCTTTTTATCACGAGATCAAACTGGATGGTGTCTCGTCTCACCATGCGATGTATTACGAATTAGACATCGCGAAAGAGGTTGAGCACTTTTTCGTCTATGAGAAAGACAGCCTTATTGTTGCCATCATTGTGTATCTGTTCTCTGTAACTATCTTTTTCTACGTTAATTCCAATATTGAACGTGGCTACTTCAAAGATCTCGCAGCCAAAGACCCTATGACAGGGTTATTGAATCGTCGTGGCTTAGAAGCGTTCTGGCGCAGCGTAGAGCACGATCAACTGTTTGCTTTAACCGTCTTCGATATCGATGATTTCAAGTCAATTAACGACACCTACGGCCACGATAAGGGTGACGATGTGATCCGTTATATGTCGCGTCAGATCAGCAACAGTATTCGAAGCAGTGACGTTGCAGCACGGTTTGGCGGTGAAGAGTTTGTCGTTTACATGAAAGGCGAAGATTGTGAAACTCTGATGAGAACATTAGAGCGCGTGAAGAATGCGATTTGTACCACTTCAGCCGACATTATTCCAAATGGGTTTACGGTGTCTGGCGGTGTCTGCATTGTTGAAACTGAGCAAAGTAAACTTAACTTCGATGAGATATTTAAGTACGCCGATGAAAAGCTGTACGTGGCTAAGACGACGGGCAAAGACCGTCTTAAATTTTAACCACGTTATTGAATCGATGCTTTGTATGAAAATGAAAGAGGGAAGAGCCAACGTGTCTACCAAGCGAAGCTTATTTGCACCCGTAAACACGTTTGTATCGTTAGGGGCTTAGCCCTAATCTAATCTTAAACAGGTTGGCGGCGTTCTTCTTGATAACGCTGAAGGCGTTCTACAATCGGCGGCGCCTTCTTGAAAGTACGAATTTCTTTAAACAGTTCGTTTGCTTCAGGGTAGCCTTTACTTAGATAAACAAACCACTGCTTCACTCTATTGGGGTAGTACATGCCTTTGTCCCCTTTGATTTGAAACTCTGAATAGCGCAGCAAAAGTTCAATGACTTTATCCCACGGCATTTTTTGGTGGTTGTGCTTAACGACGTTGCCAAGGTTTGGAATATTGAAAGCACCACGGCAGACCATCAATGAATCGACGCCTGTTGCTTCTATGCAATCTTGACCATCTTGATAGTTCCAGATCTCACCATTAGCAATCAACGGCAGAGACGTTTTTTCTCTTATTTGATTGATGAAGTCCCATTTGATTTCGCTGGCTTTATAGCCGCCAACTTTGGTTCTTGCATGCACGGTGAGTTCGTCAGCTTTGGCTTGCTCGATGGCATCGACGATTTCAAAGCACTCTTCCGGATGCTCCCAACCTAATCGAATCTTTGCGGACACAGGAATGTGTGCAGGTACTGCTTCTCGACAGGCGTTCACCACTTGATAGATGAGCTCTGGTTCTTTTAGCAGTGACGCACCACCATTACTTTTGTTGACCGCCTTTGCTGGGCAACCAAAATTAAGGTCAATCCCTTTAGCGCCTAAGCTAGCAGCTTGAAAAGCATTCTCGGCCATCCAATTTGGGTGTTGACCTAAAAGCTGGAGATGGATTGGCACACCAGCCATGGTCTGAGAGCCTTGATGTAGCTCAGGGCAAATACGGTGGAACACATGCGGGGGAAGAAGTTGATCCACGACGCGCACAAACTCTGTCACACAGAGATCGTAATCATTAATCTCTGTGAGAATTTCACGCATTAGGTGGTCTAGAACGCCCTCCATAGGGCCAAGTATTACGCGCATGCTGCTTTACCGAAACTGAGTGAACCGAAAAATTCGAGGCGTGATTGTACGGTGTGCTTACAGGATTGTCACTATGAGTGTGGTTTGCCTGTCTTAATGTTGGTTTCGTCTCTTAATAGCGACATCTTGGGGAGGATGGCGTTATAATATCGAAAATGCCCAATATCCAGAGCTTTCATGACATATCAATTATTAAGCCTACCAGAATCAATCACAGACATTACTCCGCAGTTTATGGAAGGTGCAATCCTTGCCTCTAACTTGGCTACCAAACCACTCGATCCAGAAGAGTGGCTGGTTATCGTTGCGCCTGAAGCGGGTAAAGAGCTGGTAAAAACGGTGACAGAACAGATTAATCGCCAGCACAACCTGATTCAGCGTAATGAATACCTATTAACAGACGTACTGGCTGAAGGTGACTTTAACGAACAGTTCGCTGATTTTTCTGAAGGCTTCATGATGGTTTGGCCAACAGTGGAAGAGCAGTGGCAGAGCGTGACAGTCGCGGATGGTACTCTGCGCATGTTGCAAGCGCTCTTAACCACCTTGATGCTTGCGATTGATGAAGAGCAAACTCAACAACAAATGATCGCTGCAGGGCTTACTAACCCACCATCGCTTGCCGATTTAGTGGGTCAAGTCGATCTGATGATCTCAGAAGTGGCAATGGCAGCGGATGAAGCTATGTTGGGCAATAAGTCCCAGAGCGTGAACCCGTTTAAAGACATTGGTCGAAACGACCTTTGCCCTTGTGAAAGCGGCAAGAAGTTTAAACAATGCTGCGGTAAAAACAGCTAGTCACGGCTTGTTGAGCAACTTAGCTTGAGTGAGTAACAGACTTTCTTAAGTGATAAAAAGTTTTAAGTAATAAAAAAGTCGACCTTTGGGTCGACTTTTTCGTTTCTGGACATGATGAGTTAATTGTTAGTCATTCTTTGATTTAACGAATTGAGAAATAACCACAAAACCGAAAGCAACCAAGTTACCTGCAAAGATAATTACTAGCCACTGAGGCATAGAAAGATCGAAGAACTGCCACACAACCTTGCTGCAATCGCCGTAAGCCTCAAACATCCACGGAGCCCATTGGTTTAAAGGCGCCCAGCTAGGGAAGGTTACGAATAAGTCGCAGGTTGCGAAAGGGGACGGATTGAACTGGTAATCGACGTGCTCTAAAGCAAGCATCAAACCTTTGTATGCGCCAAATCCCCAGCTAGCAAGGCCTAACCAGCGTGATATTGGGTTATTCGGGGCAATCGCACCAATCATGGCGGCAACACCGATAGCGAGCATAGCAACGCGCTCATAGATACACATTACGCAAGGGCCAAGCATCATCACGTGTTGGAAGAAGAGAGCGCATGCCTCAAAAAAGACAATAAAAGCCAGCAGTAAAAGCCAAGATAAACGTCCCTTAGAGAAGTCTTTAAGCATTGCAAAAAAGTTCACGAATTTAATCCCGTCTATAAAATAAAAAAGCCCTGATTACTCAGAGCTTTTTATCTTGGATAAGTTTCCTAATCAACTAATATTTTTGATTAGTTAGTTATAGTTATTGTGGTTTGCGACACAGTGTTTAGCTTAGTGACCACCAGAGATAACTGGAGCGACGACTTCACCAGTGCGTTGAATGATCCAACCAGCATCGTAGAACCATGCTGTCATTGGCTCTACGATGAACACAATGCTTGCTAGGCCAACCAGTGCCAATACGATGGTGTATGGCAGCGCCATGATAACCATGCGACCGTAAGACAATCGAATTAACGGAGCAAGTGCTGATGTTAATAGGAATAGGAATGCAGCTTGGCCATTTGGTGTAGCAACAGAAGGTAGGTTAGTACCAGTGTTGATAGCAACAGCAAGTAGGTCAAACTGGTCACGAGTGATAATGCCTTCAACCAGTGCAGTTTTCACTTCGTTGATGTAAACCGTACCTACGAATACGTTATCTGAAACCATCGACAAGATACCGTTGGCAACATAGAAGAGTGCGAGCTGTGCGCCTTTATCTTCAACGTGAAGTACAGCATCGATTACTGGCTTAAATAGAGCTTGGTCGATGATTACAGCAACAACCGCGAAAAAGACGGCAAGAAGTGCGGTAAATGGCAGTGCTTCTTCAAAGGCTTTACCCATTGAGTGCTCTTCGATAACGCCAGTAAATGCCGTTGCCAAGATGATCACTGAAAGGCCAATCAAACCTACTTCAGCGACGTGAAGCGCAAGGCCAACAATCAGCCAAACTGCGATTGCACTCTGAACCCATAGTTTTGCTACGTCTTGCTTTGTACGGTTTGCACGTTCTTTGTTGTCAAACTCAACTAAGATTTGGCGAACATTCGTTGGCAGTTCTGCACCGTAACCAAACACTTTGAATTTTTCGACAAGTGCGCAAGTTAGAATACCGCAGAAGAAAACAGGCAGTGTTACTGGCAGCATACGGATGATAAATTCACCGAACTCCCAACCCGCTTGCTTAGCAATTACTAAGTTTTGTGGTTCACCTACCATGGTCATTACGCCACCCAGTGCAGTACCAACACCGGCGTGCATAAGTAGTGAGCGTAGGAAAGCACGGTAGTTTTCTAGGTCATCACGAGTTAGCTCAGAGATCTCTTCATCATGAGTATGATCGTGCGCAGATGTTGTGCCTTTGCCCGATGCAACTTTGTGGTAGATAGAGTAGAAGCCGACCGCAACGCTAATAACTACGGCGATTACTGTTAGTGCATCTAGGAATGCTGATAAGAAAGCGGCAGCAACACAGAAGGCAACGGAGAGTAAAATTTTAGATTGGATGCCAAGCAAGATCTTCGTGAAAATGAACAGAAGTAGTTCTTTCATGAAGTAGATACCAGCAACCATGAATACAAGTAAGAGTAATACTGGAAGGTTTGCTTGTAGCTCGTGATAAACCATTTCTGGTTTGGTCATGCCAATGGCGACGGCTTGAATTGCCAATAAGCCACCCGGTTGAAGAGGGTAGCACTTTAGAGCCATAGCTAGAGTGAAAATAAACTCAACCACCAACAGCCAGCCCGCAACAAATGGGTCAACTAGGAAGAAAACAAACGGGTTGATGATTAAAAAGGAAATGATGGCAAGTTTATACCAATCAGGAGCTTTACCAAGGAAGTTCTTGATAAAAGCGTTTCCGAGAGACATCGGCATGTTAATACTCTTTTATGTTGATTATGAATAGACAAGCAATACAACATTTTGAGAATCGAGCTATAGAAATTGTTAAAAACTATGACTAACAGTGACTTAGAAAAACTACATTCCATGTAATGTTCTGTGGTCTTGCCAAGTCACTCCCTTAGAAACTCAAGCACTGCTTATTTTTGAGCGCAACTTTACTCTTAGATAACATTTAGTCAACAGGAAAAGCCCTGTAGCCCTAAAAATACCTCTTTTTTGTTGAGAAACGCGATCAAAGTAGCGCAAGCATACCACTTAAAATGTGATAAAAACCGACTAGAATCAATATTTCAGCGAAATGATTGAAAATTACAGAATAACGACGGCTTATATATGATTATTACAACTTAATATTGCAAATTAATAGCTTTAAAAATATGACCAATCCCATTGATTTTAAAGAAAAATTGTCGTGTTAACGGTTTGTTTAAATGGTGATTTAGAGTCGCTTGCTTTACAAACCTGAGGTGCAAACGCGTGCTGAACTTTAGAGTTATAACTCTAACGGTGTTTAGGGTGAGTAAAATTTTTGAGGGTGTTTCCGCTAGGTGTGAACTAGTGGTATGATGAGTAAATTAGAACAGAATAATTAAATTGGATTGAAGTGTAGATGGTCATTAAGGCGAAGAGCCCGGCAGGATTTGCAGAGAAGTATATCATTGAAAGTATTTGGAATGGTCGTTTCCCTCCAGGTTCTATCTTGCCCGCAGAGCGTGAGCTTTCTGAGCTGATTGGTGTTACACGTACTACGCTTCGTGAAGTACTACAACGTCTTGCTCGTGATGGTTGGTTGACAATCCAACATGGCAAACCAACTAAAGTTAACCAGTTTATGGAAACCTCAGGTCTTCATATCCTTGATACGCTAATGACGTTGGACGTTGATAACGCAAGCAAAATGGTAGAAGACCTGCTTGCTGCTCGTACTAATATCAGCCCGATCTTTATGCGTTATGCATTCAAAGCAAACAAAGAAGCTTCAGAGCGTACTATCAGTAACGTGATTGAATCTTGTGAAGCGCTACTTGCGGCACCAACTTGGGATGAGTTCCTAGAATCGTCGCCATACGCTGACAAGATCAAACAAGCGGTAAAAGAAGATTCAGAAAAAGATGAAGCGAAACGTCAGACGATCTTAATCGCGAAGACTTTCAACTTCTATGATTACATGCTTTTCCAACGTTTGGCATTCCACTCAGGCAACCAGATTTATGGCCTAATCTTTAACGGTGTGCGTAAACTTTATGACCGTATCGGTAGCTACTACTTCTCTAACCCAGAAGCACGACGTTTAGCGATGGACTTTTATAAAGAGTTGTTCATTATCTGTGAAAGTGGCGAGCGCGAAACTTTGCCATTAGTGATTCGTAACTACGGTATCGCAAGTGCACAAGTTTGGAATGAGATGAAAACGACATTGCCGACGAACTTCACTGAAGACGACAGCTAAGGCATAGGTTTACTATTGTTGTTCCTGTTTAGTCAGTGACGTAAAGAAAACGAAAAAGCGGCGAGATAATTCAATTATCTCGCCGCTTTTTATTTATCTGTCGTTACTAGAAAATTATCAGTGGGTCAGTTACTTACCTATGACGAGTAATTTATCTATGTGTAGCAACTTAAAATTTATCTAGGAGTAGTAACTTAACCCGCAAACTCTTCTGAGTCTGGACGGTTGGTAAATTGCACACCGTTTAGAAAATCGCAAAGTAGTTGGTCTTCACACACTTTGTAGTTTTTGTTTTCTGGCTTGCGGAAGTAAGCGCCGATTTCGTACTTGCTCAAGCTAATGCCAACCACTTCTAGTACGTCCAAAACATCTTCTGCTTTCATGTTCAATGCGATACGAAGCTTCATGAAGATCATGTTGTTCGTCAGTGCAACTTCAGGTTTAGGTTGCTCGCCTTCTTTTTTGCCACGCTTAAGGTTGATGAAACCATTTAGGAATACCGCTAACTCTTTATCTTTCATCTTAGAGCATGACTTGTCGTTGTCATCTTTTAGCCAGTTAATCACTTGGTCATGAGCAACAGTCACATCAGCTTGTTCGATAGCTTTGATGATTTGTGCATTTTTAAGGTTTAGTGCGTGTTGAATACGACGCAAGATTTCGTTGTTAGTCACTGGGGATTCCTAAAAAGGGTTTTAGAGTAAAGAGGTGTTGGTTTAGCCTATTTTTGTCGACGAACCAATTTCTACTCTACATAGCATAGTTGACGGCGACTCTAACAGAGAACGTTAATTTTCGGTAGATATAAAAAATCCCCAATGCTGATTAACTCTTTCAAGTCAAAAATGCATTAGGGATTTAGTGATGAGTGCTTGTTATCTGACAGGAGCCAGAATTACATTACACGCATACCAGGTTGAGCACCTTCGTGTGGCTCAAGGATCCATAGGTCGCTGCCGCCAGGGCCCGCTGCTAGGATCATGCCTTCAGACATACCAAACTTCATCTTACGAGGTTTTAGGTTTGCTACCATTACAGTTAGCTTGCCTTCTAGCTCTTCAGGTTTGTATGCTGATTTGATACCAGAGAATACTTGGCGAGTCTCACCACCGATGTCTAGTTGGAACTTCAGTAGTTTGTTCGCTTTTGGTACTTCTTCACAAGAGATGATACGAGCGATACGCATGTCTACTGCTGCAAAGGCATCGAACTCAATCTCGTCTGCGATTGGCTCTTTGTCTAGCTCAGTTTGGCTTGCTTGCTCTTTTTCAGCTTCTGCTTTTTCTTTCGCTGCTGCTTCAGCGGCTGCATCTTCTTTAGAAGACTCAACCATTGCTTCCACTTTCTTAGGGTCAATGCGGTTGAATAGCGCTTTGAACTTAGTGATCTCGTGATCAGTTAGCGGAGTAGCAATCGCTTCCCACGTTAGCTCTTCGTTTAGGAAAGCTTCAGTGCGAGCTGCAAGCTCTGGCATCACTGGTTTCAGGTAAGCCATCAGTACGCGGAATAGGTTAATACCTACAGAAGAAACTTGTTGAAGCTCAGCTTCTTTGCCTTCTTCTTTTGCAAGAACCCAAGGTGCTTTTTCGTCGATGTACTGGTTAGCTTTATCCGCTAGTGCAGTGATTTCACGGATAGCACGGCTGAATTCACGAGTTTCGTATAGCTCACCGATACGCTCAGCAGCAGCAACGAATTCGTTATATAGCTCAGGCTCTGCAAATTCAGCAGCTAGCTTGCCTTCAAAACGCTTAGTAATGAAGCCAGCGTTACGAGAAGCTAGGTTAACAATCTTGTTTACTACGTCAGCGTTTACACGTTGAGTGAAGTCTTCAAGGTTAAGATCTAAGTCATCGATGCGGCTGTTTAGTTTCGCAGCGTAGTAGTAACGTAGACACTCAGGGTCTAGGTGGTTTAGGTACGTGCTTGCTTTGATGAATGTGCCTTTCGACTTAGACATCTTCGCACCGTTCACTGTTACGTAGCCGTGTACGAATACGTTGTTTGGCTTACGGAAACCTGCGCCGTCTAGCATTGCTGGCCAGAATAGGCTGTGGAAGTAAACAATGTCTTTACCGATGAAGTGGTAAAGCTCAGTTGTGCTGTCTTTCTTCCAGTATTCATCGAAGTTTAGATCGTCACGTTTGTCACATAGGTTCTTGAAAGAAGCCATGTAGCCAACAGGTGCGTCTAGCCATACGTAGAAGAACTTGTCTTTTTCGCCTGGGATTTCAAAGCCGAAGTAAGGTGCATCACGTGAGATATCCCACTGTTGCAGACCAGACTCAAACCATTCCTGCATTTTGTTTGCAGTTTCATTCTGTAGAGAGCCAGAACGAGTCCACTCTTTAAGCATGCTTTCGAACTGAGGTAGGTCGAAGAAGAAGTGCTCAGAGTCTTTCATTACTGGAGTTGCGCCAGAAACCGCTGATTTAGGGTTAATTAGCTCAGTTGGGCTGTATGTCTCACCACAGTTATCACAGTTATCACCATACTGGTCTTCTGACTTACACTTAGGGCAAGTACCTTTTACGAAGCGGTCTGGTAGGAACATCTCTTTCTCAGGATCGAAAAGCTGAGAAATAGTGCGGCTAGAAATGAAGCCGTTCTTTTTAAGTTCTAAGTAGATGTGAGAAGCCAGTTCACGGTTCTCTTCGCTGTGTGTGCTGTGGTAGTTATCAAAGCTGATATCAAAGCCAGCGAAGTCTTTTTGGTGCTCTTCACTAACAGCAGCGATCATCTCTTCTGGCGTGATACCCATCTGTTGAGCTTTAAGCATAATTGGCGTGCCGTGAGCATCGTCAGCACAGATGAAGTTTACAGTGTTGCCACGTAGACGCTGGTATCGAACCCAGATATCAGCTTGGATATGCTCAAGCATATGGCCAAGGTGAATAGAGCCGTTAGCGTACGGAAGCGCACAAGTTACCAAAAGTTGTCTTGGATCAGTTGCCATACTTAATAATTCGCTTTTTTGATAGGTATAAATTTGAGAGGTAATACTACTTTATAACGTGTGATACGCCAAGGTATCAGACTAAGGATTCCCCTAGTTTTTTAGGGGTTCAGTCTTCATCCCGTGGGTGATAGCATAAATAAAAAAAGGAGTCCCAATGCGTAACTTTACTTCTAAGCAAGATTTCTGTTCATGGTTGAATGAGTTCGAGTCACCAATCCTCATCCCAGAGTGGGCGCTACACCAAAATATTGTATCGGTTGATCCGCGTGGATCATTTGTTATCACCTTACCTTTTGCCGCTAATCAGCTTGCGGTTGAATTGGAACAGTGGATTCACTCTCAGATTGAACAACAGCTTGTTAGCGCTTTTCAGTTTGAAGTGAAGGTGAAGCCGTCTGCGTTAGAAACCACGGTTGCGACACCATTGAAGGGGGTGAAGAACATCATCGCCGTGACATCTGCAAAGGGTGGGGTGGGTAAATCGACCACTTCAGTCAACCTTGCTTTGGCTTTATCTAAGTCTGGTTCAAAAGTGGGTTTGTTGGATGCGGATATCTATGGTCCTTCTGTACCTATGATGCTTGGCCAATTAGATGCGAAACCAGAAGTCCAGAATAACAAGTGGATGATGCCAATCGAAGCGCACGGTATTTTCACTCACTCTATCGGTTATCTTGTGTCGAAAGATGACGCTGCGATTTGGCGCGGTCCAATGGCGGCCAAGGCTTTAGGTCAGCTTGTTAACGAAACCGTATGGCCAGAGTTGGATTATCTAGTTATTGATATGCCACCGGGCACGGGCGATATTCAGCTGACGTTATCGCAACAGATCCCAGTGACCGGGGCTGTAGTGGTGACCACTCCTCAAGATTTGGCGCTAGCGGATGCACGTAAAGGCGTAGCGATGTTTGATAAGGTGAGTGTGCCAGTCGCAGGCTTAGTTGAAAACATGAGCTATCATATTTGTAGTCACTGTGGTGAGAAAGAGCATATCTTTGGTGTTGGTGGTGCCGAAGCTATGTCAGAAGAGTTTTACCTCGATATTTTGGCACAGATCCCTCTTCATATTGATGTGCGAGAAGATATCGATGCAGGTTGCCCGACGGTGATTCGTCGTCCAGATAGTGAACATACACGTCACTACTTAGAGCTTGCAGAGAATGTGGCTGCGAAGATGTTCTGGACCGGCAAGGCGAGACCAGAAGCGATTAACTTCTCTATGGTTGAATAACGAATCTATGGTTGAATAGCGCAAGTTAATCACAAAGTCGTTTAAATATAGTTTGGATTAGATAAACAGCGGTGGATTTAAGTCAATATCCATTGGGCTTGTGCAAATAGTTGTAGGCAAGTTATTTGAAAGCAAACGATTGCATTCATTAAATGCATTGATATCATCAATTTGACTGCAATTAGCTAAAATGGCGACTAGAATCTATGTGCTTTAGCCCCTATAATCAGGCGGTTTATCTCTTCCCACCACCAAACCATATCGGGTGCAAAATTAATGTCTGATAATAATCAATGTGTCATCGTAGGTATCGCTGGCGCTTCAGCTTCAGGAAAAAGTCTGATTGCTAGTACAATTTATAATGAATTGCGCGAAAAAGTAGGCGACCATCAAATTGGTGTTATCACGGAAGATTGCTATTACAGCGACCAAAGCCACTTGAGTATGGAAGAGCGTGTTAAAACTAACTACGATCACCCAAATGCACTAGATCATGATCTTTTATGTGAACATCTACAGCAGCTAATGAGTGGCAACGCCGTAGAAGTTCCTGAATACAGCTACACAGAGCACACACGTACTTCTGAAACGACTACACTTACTCCAAAGAAAGTGATCATTTTAGAGGGTATTCTGCTTCTAACAGACCCGCGTCTTCGTAAACTAATGCACGCAAGTGTGTTTATGGATACACCATTAGACATCTGTCTATTACGCCGTGTTAAGCGTGATGTAGAAGAGCGTGGTCGTACAATGGACACTGTACTTAAGCAATACCAAGAAACAGTACGTCCAATGTTCATGCAGTTTATCGAGCCTTCAAAACAACATGCAGACATCATCGTTCCTCGTGGTGGTAAAAACCGTATTGCGATTGATGTGCTAAAAGCGCACATTGCGAAGTTGTTGAAGTCTTAATCGAATAAAATTTTGCCTAAGTGACTCACTTAGCTTTATTTTTTACCGAATCAGTGGCACTTTTATAGTGCCACTTTCTTTTGGAATCTAAGCAAGGAATATGCGGATGAAGAAACTACTCATTTTCATAGCTGTACCAGTGTTTGTTGTCGTTGCAGCAATTCTGGCACTAGTGCTGTTAGTGAATCCCAACCAATTTAAGCCATTAATTGTCGAACAAGCCCAAAAACACACAGGCCTAGAGCTAGTGATCGAGGGTGATATCAGCTGGCAATTCTTCCCATCCATTGGCTTTGAACTTGGTCAAACTGAATTACGCAACCCTGAAGGTTTTACGCAACCTAACCTATTTAAGGTTGATACCGTTGGCGTTGACGTTTCGGTTACTCCGCTATTTAGCAACCAACTAGAGATCGGCAACATTACTCTAGATGGTGCAGAATTCTATTTAGAAACGCTTAAAGATGGTCGCAAGAACATTGATGCACTAACGCAAGCGTCAGCGCCTCAAGAATCTGAGCCTGCAGCAGGCACAAGTTCTGAATCAGCGCCTGCCCCTCAAGAGCAAACTACCACAGACGCATCGGGTTGGACGATCAACCTTGCAGGCGTAACTGTATCAAACGCATTGTTTGAAATGGACGACAAGCAAGCGGGTTCATTCACTAAGCTATACGATGTGTCTTTGAATCTTTCTGAGTTTGCCGTTGATACATGGACAACCGCGACATTTGCGGCTTCTGGTGAGAACAATCAACAGAAGTTCTCTGCACAAGGCAGTGCAGAATTCAAATTAGCTGAAGGCTTTGCAAGTTACGCACTTCGTAATATCGACTTAAACGCTAAGTTCAATGATCCAGCGACGTCGATTGAGTCAGCAAAAATTGGCTTGAATACGTTTGAGTTCGATAAGGTAAACCAACTGACTTACGCTGTAATCGGTAATGCAGCTGGCCTTGACCTTGATCTTAAAGGTGGCGGTGAACTTACTGTTGATAGCGCGATTTCAAAAGTAACGCTGAACAAGTTAACGTTAGACTCAACATTCAAAGGCGACACGCTTCCTCAGTCTCCAATGAAAGTCGACATGCTGTCTGACTTAAGCTTCGATCTTAACAAGAGCCACCTGAGCTTTGTGTTAGAGAAGCTACAAGCTAACGCTATTGCATTAGACGGTAAAGCAGACGTAATCCTATCTGAAATACCAAAGGTTCGTTTCTCTCTTCATAGCCCGAACATTGATTTAGATGAATTCTTAGGCTTAGGCAATACAACAGAAACAGCGAGCACAGCGCCTTCTGGTTCTGCTGGTGGTTCAACGTCAAGTTCTGGTAGTTCAGATCCAGCTAAAGAAGTGGAACCTGATCTGTCGGCTCTGAAAACGTTAGACGTGAAAGGTGACATCACGATTGATAAGTTCAAGGCGAACAACGCGAAGATGCAGAATGTTAAAACCGCATTTTCGGTTAACCGTGGTATCGCAGAGCTAACCTCATTCACCTCGAATCTTTACCAAGGTTCTATTTCTGCTACTGCAAAGTTAGACGCTCGTAAAACACCAGCGACTTACACGGCTAAGAAGAAAATCAAAGGCGTGAAAGTACAACCGTTACTGGTTGATGTTGCAGATAACGATATGCTGGAAGGTACCGGTAATATTGATGTCAACGTGAAAGGTAAGAGTCTAACTCCGACGGGTATCAAGAAAAACCTAGTCGGTACTATCGCGATTAACTTTGAAGATGGTGCAGTTAACGGCATCAACGTAGCTCAACTGATTCGAGAAAACTACGCTAAGATCAAGGGCGAGAAAGTTGAAAGCACAAATGAAGCTCAAAAAACGGACTTCAGTGCAATGAAAGCGACGCTGAAAGTGGATAAAGGTTGGGTTTCAACTAACGACTTATCAGCACAGTCGCCACTGTTACGTGTGACAGGTCAAGGTAAAGCAAACTTCATCAATGAAACGGTCGACTTCCTTGTGCGTACATCAATTGTGGGTTCACTTGAAGGTCAGGGCGGTAAGAGCATCGACGACCTGAAAGATGTGACTATCCCAATTAAGGTAACAGGTCAGTGGGCCGCCCCGAAATTTGCACTTGTTTTTGATGATGTATTGAAACAGAAAGCACAGAAAGAAATTGATCGTAGTTTAGAAAAGTTAGACGAAAAGTACGGTGACAAGATCAAAGATGAGAAAACAAGAGACGCAGTAAACGGTCTACTAAAAGGTTTGTTTAACTAGTCTTCATCTCATTTAAAAATGAACAAAGCGCCACTCCTGTTGTAGGAATGGCGCTTTTTATTTTTGGCTCGATAATACTCAAGAGAGATTCCCTATGACACTCGTCCCTCGCTCTAGGGAATGACGATAGGCCGTCGTCCTTTGTTCAAGAGCGTAACGGCCTAGTGGTCGTCATCCTCGAGAGGGAAGAATGACCGAGTCGGGGATCTCTGGTTGAAGGTGATTACCAGTCAACGCCTTGTAGCGCTTTAACACCAGATTCAAAAGCGTGTTTCACATTGCGAACTTCAGATACTGTATCTGCTATCTCAGTAAGAGTACGGTGCGCGCCACGACCTGTAATGATGACAGACTGCATCTTCGGGCGGTTATTCAACGCCTCAACCACTTCATCGAGTTCGATGTAACCGTAGCTAACCATGTAAGTCAGTTCATCAAACAGAATCACATCGATCGACTCATCAGCCAGCATGCGTTGGCACTCTTTCCATACACGCTGCGCAGCTTCAATATCTTGCGCTTTGTTCTGAGTTTCCCAAGTAAAGCCTGTGCCCATGACTTGGAACTCGACATCAAGCTTTTGCAGAACGTTTTTTTCGCCGTTATCCCAGGTACCTTTAACAAACTGAGCAACGGCGCATTTCTTACCATGACCAACTGCACGTGTAATCGTACCAAAACCGGATGTTGATTTACCTTTACCGTTACCCGTGATGACCAGCAATAGGCCTTTTACTTCTTGTGCTGCAGCGACACGTGCATCGACTTGTTCTTTTACTTTCTGTTGTCTTGCTTTGTGGCGTTGTTCTTTGTTGTCTTCAGTCGACATAACAAATCCTTTTAAGTTGTGATTGCGTCTATCATAGCCTAACTTAACGATAGCAAAAACCATCGGAAGAACAGGTGATTAGGGATGAAAAAGATACTCGTAGTTTGTATGGGGAATATTTGCCGCTCGCCAACAGGTGAAGCGGTGCTAAGGAAGAAAGCGCAACAGCTGGATATTGATGTTGTGGTCGACTCTGCGGGGACGATTGGTTTTCATCAAGGCAACCCGCCAGACTCGCGATCCAAATCTGCAGGAGAGAAGCGAGGCTACAGCTTTAAGGGGATTACTTCTCGTAAAGTGGTTGATAATGACTTCGAAGAATTTGACCTGATACTCGCGGCAGATAGAGCCAATTTAGACGACTTAATGAGCCAGTGTCCAGCTCACTTCCAATACAAGCTTGCGTTATTTTTAAGCTTTGGAGAGTCACAATATCAAGAGATCCCCGATCCGTATTATGGTGAGGGAAATGGTTTTGAATTGGTGTTGGATTTAATCGAAGAGTCTAGCGAAGCGATACTGCGTTCGATGTAATGTAGGAACAATGTACGTCGTTTTGTTATCAGCGTAAGGGCTGACCGATAGGTATAAAAAAGGCCGACATTGAATGTCGGCCTCTCTAAATCTAACTTAAAGCTACAGCTAAGATTACTTAGACATTACTTTGTAGATTGGGTCTTCTGCAACGTTCGCTTCAACTAAGCTACCTGCTTTGTGCAGCATAGCAACACAGTCTTGGCTTAGGTGGCGAAGGTGAAGTGTTTTACCTAGCGCCGCGTAACGGTCAGCAATCGTGTCGATCGCTTCAATTGCAGAGTGGTCAGTCACGCGTGAGTTTGCGAAATCAACGATTACATCTTGTGGATCGTTGTATGCGTCAAACAACTCTAGGAAGTTAGCCGTTGAACCAAAGAAGATTGGGCCGTTAACTTTGTACTCTTTTGAGCCTTCAGCGTTTACTGATGTATCTGCGTAGATGTGTTTAGCATGTTGCCAAGCAAACATTAGCGCAGAAGCGACAACACCAACACCTACTGCCACAGCAAGATCAGTCAGTACTGTTACTACGGTAACAAGAACGATAACGAAGAAGTCTTGTTTAGGAACGCGACGCGCAAGCTTGAAGGTTGCCCATTCAAATGTGCCGATAACAACCATGAACATTACGCCCACAAGTGCTGCTAGAGGAATCATTTCAATCAGTGCAGAACCGAACAGGATGAACATCAGTAGTGCAACTGCGGCGACGATACCTGAAAGACGACCACGACCACCTGAGTTTACGTTGATCATCGATTGACCGATCATCGCACAACCACCCATCGCACCGAATACAGAACACGTTACGTTAGCCATACCTTGACCAACACATTCACGGTTAGATTGACCACGAGTGTTTGTCATTTCATCTAGTACTGTCAGTGTCAGTAGAGACTCGATCAGGCCGATAGCCGCAAGGATAATTGCGTACGGTAGGATGATCTGTAGTGTCTCAAAAGAAAACGGAACAGCAGGAATAGAGAACGTTGGTAGAGAACCCGCTAGCGTTGCAGCTTCGTCACCAGACATTGTACGTAGGAAGTCGACAACAGTGCGAGTTTCAAGGTCAAGACCGACAACCAAAGCCGTTACTGTAACAATAGCAACCAGTGAAGATGGTACCGCTGTTGTTAGCTTAGGTAGGAAGTGGATGATAGCCATTGTAAGGGCTACTAAACCCAGCATGAGTGTCATTTGACCGCTTGGTAGCCAAGTTAATGCACCTGTTACGTCTGGCGCTTTAAACTGACCAAGCTGAGCTAGGAAGATAACAATGGCCAAACCGTTCACGAAACCAATCATTACTGGGTGTGGAACGATACGGATAAATTTACCTAGTTTAAATACACCTGCTGCAATTTGCAGAAGGCCAGCCAGCATAACGGCTGCGAATAGGTATTGAACACCATGGGTTGCCACTAGGCTCACCATTACAACGGCCATTGCGCCGGTTGCGCCAGAAATCATACCTGGACGGCCGCCAAAGACAGAAGTGATTAAACCTACGATGAATGCTGCATAAAGACCAACCATTGGGTCAACGCCAGCAACAAAGGCGAATGCTACAGCTTCAGGTACCAGAGCCAGGGCTACTGTAAGACCTGAAAGCACGTCATTCTTTACAGAGTGCTTTGAAAATTGTGGGAATTCGAACATGTTTGCTCAGCTATGCTTAAGATGGATTTACCGACACGGGTGTATTGCGTAGCCAAACAGTGATGGAAAAGAGCGGCAATAGCGAAGTGTCGAAAAGATAAGTGCGCGAATGCTACCCAAAAATGTGATTAAGTTCAAGGTTGAACCTAACTTTGAGTAATATATCTGTTAATTTTTATTCGATTAGTAGATATGAAAAAGGCTGCTTTAATAAGCAGCCTTTGATTCTATTTACTCGCGATTACCTATCAGTAATCACTAGTAGTTTGGCTTAGTCATCGCCGCGCCAGCTTTGTTCGACGCTGCCTGACTGCCTGCACCTTTCGATACAAAACGTTCAGTGCGGAACGGAGCTGCAATCACTTCAATCTCTTTGATCTCTTGAGGACCAGGAGCTTTAGTCATTGGTGAACCGGCTTGCTTCTTAGCAACAGCTGCCTTTGGTGCCGCTTTAGGAGCTTCTGCTTTAACAACAGGTGCTTCTTCAACTTTTGCACTTTCAGCTTTAGGCGCTTCAGCTTCAACAACTGGTGTTGTTTCTGCTTGCACAGCTTCTGCTACAACAGGCGCTTCAACTTTCGTCGCTTCTGCAATCACTGGAGCTTCAACTTTCGCGGTTTCAACAACCACTGGTGCTTCTTCAACGACTGCAGGAGCTTCAACTGCAGCAGGAGTCTCAGCTACTTGAGCTTCAACAGCAGCATCTTCACGACGGATGATAACTTTACCCATTGCAAGCTCTGGACATGCGAAGCCGCCAGTCATTGCTACGTTGCTTTGTGGTGCCGTCTCTAGAGCAACATTCTGCTCTTGAACAGATGTTTGAGCTTCAGCTGCTACTTGAACTTCAGCCACTTCAGGCTTTGCCTGCTTGTGGTGAGGTTTTGGAATGAAGCGAGGCATCACTTTACCCATAGCCATCTCTGGAGAAGCTACACCACCTTTACGTAGGCGGAATGGGTTAGGGCGACGATCACGACCGCGACGACGACGTTGACCACTTGCACGTAGGTGACGTGGAGAACGACGGTTACGACGTTGTTTCGGCTCTTCCTGTTCAGTTTGCTCTGCATTCGCTTGAGTTGCTTCTACTTGTTCCGCAACTTTTTGCTCTTGAGCTACTGACTGTTCTTTTGAAACAGATAGTTCTTTAGCAGCAACCTGCTCTTTTGAAGCGTTATCTTCAGCTTGAGCTTGTTGGTCTTTAACACGAACTTGCTTGTTCAGTTTACGACGCTGACGACGCTCTTTAATCTTAGCTGCTTTCGCTTCAGGTTTAGCCTTAGGCGCTTCCGGTTTACCAGCTTGTGCTTCTGCTGCTAGCTGTAGACCTTCTTCTGCTAATTTAGATGGTGCTTGCTCTTCGCGTTGCTTCTGCTCATCACGTGGCTTGTTGCGACGGTCTTGCTTAGGCTTGCGAGGCTGACGAGTTTGCTGTGGAGCTGCTTCTTTTTGCTCTTCAGGCTTCTCATCACGAGCTGGCTTACGGCGGCGTTTGTTGTCACGGTTTTCGTTACGATTGTCACCACGTTCACCACGGTCGTTACGCTGTTCGCCACGCTCACCACGTTGGTTACGACGACGGTTATCGTTACGATCACGGCGTTGACGGTTGCCGTTGTTACGATTGTTTTTAGGTTTTTCTTCTTCTTTCTTCTCTTCTTCTTTTTTCTCTTCTTGAGTTGAAGAGCCAAATAAGAAGCTACCGATAGCTTTGAAGAAACGACCAATTAGGCCTGGTTCTTGAGTCGCTGCTGGTTCAGCTTTCTTCTCTTCTACAGCTTTAGGTGCTGGAGCAGGAGTTGGTGCTGATTGAGCAGGAGCTGCGAAGCCTTTCAGAGCAGGTTCTTCGATCTTCTTAGGACGAATAGTCTGTTCAGCAGGCTCTTTGCTTTCCGCTTCTTTTAGAGCTTCTAGCTTGTTAGGCAGCAAGTAAGATAGTAGATCGAACTCTTCACCTTCACGAACACGGATAACCTCAAAATGCGGCGTTTCCATGTCTGAGTTAGGAACAACAGTGATCTTAACTTCTTGGTTCTTCTCGATGTGGTTTACTGAGCGACGTTTTTCGTTCAGAAGGTAAGAAGCGATTGGAACAGGCACAACAGCAAGTACTTGTGCTGTGTTGTCTTTTAGAGCTTCTTCTTCAATCAAACGTAGAACAGAAAGTGCTAGAGATTCGTTATCACGAACAACACCAGTACCTGTACAACGAGGACAAATGTGGTGGCTTGCTTCTGCTAGTGATGGGCTCAAACGTTGACGAGACATCTCTAGAAGACCAAAGCGAGAAATACGACCAATCTGAACACGTGCGCGATCTAAACGAACGGCATCACGTAGACGGCTTTCTACTTCGCGTTGGTGGCGAACCGGGGTCATATCGATAAAGTCGATTACAACAAGACCACCTAGGTCACGTAGACGTAATTGACGTGCAATTTCATCGGCAGCTTCTAGGTTAGTGTTAAGTGCTGTTTCTTCAATATCGCCGCCCTTTGTTGCACGAGCAGAGTTGATATCGATAGAAGTCAGTGCTTCTGTTGGGTCGATTACGATAGAACCACCAGATGGAAGACGAACTTCACGTTGGAAAGCAGATTCGATCTGGCTTTCAATCTGGTAATGGCTGAATAGTGGCACTTCACCATCGTATTTCTTAACGCGATTCATGAAATCTGGGCGTATTAATTGAATGTGCGCTTGTGCACGTTCAAAAATAGTATTGCTGTCGATTAGAATCTCGCCAATATCACGACGTAGATAGTCACGAATTGCGCGAACAATAACGTTACTCTCTTGGTGAATTAGGAAAGGAGCTGCATTTGAATCAGAAGCTTGCTTGATAGCGCCCCAATGGTTCAATAGAACATTCAGGTCCCACTCTAGCTCTTCTGCGCTTTTGCCAACACCCGCTGTACGCACGATTAAGCCCATACCTTGAGGAAGCTCAAGAGTGCTTAATGCTGCTTTCAGTTGAGTGCGTTCATCACCTTCGATACGACGAGAAATACCGCCAGCACGAGGGTTATTAGGCATAAGAACTAAGTAACTACCAGCCAAAGAGATGAAAGTTGTCAGTGCAGCACCTTTGCTACCACGTTCTTCTTTCTCTACTTGTACGATTACTTCTTGGCCTTCTTTTAGCACTTCTTTAATGCTAGGACGGCCTTGGTATGTATAACCTTCAGGGAAGTATTCGCGGGCAATTTCTTTAAGAGGGAGGAAACCGTGACGTTCTGCGCCGTAATCAACGAATGCCGCTTCTAGGCTTGGTTCAATACGGGTAATACGTCCTTTGTAGATATTCGCTTTCTTTGACTCGTGACCTGGACTTTCGATATCTAGATCGAACAGTCGTTGGCCATCAACCAAAGCGACACGCAACTCTTCTTTTTGAGTTGCGTTAATTAACATTCTTTTCATTTAGAAATTCTCATTGTCTTTTCTTATTTTCATCATTGTTCTTATCGCTTTATTTCGTTTCTCATGGTGCCAGATCCCATGGCTTTATCGGTGCAGCCTCCCGGCTGGAGAGGGATGCTCTGGGGCACGTCAGTCATCATAGGGAGTTAGCCTATGATCCGCGATGTGGCGGTGAATACTCAACATGAGTGTACGTGAGTAGAGCGATAAGGAACTCAGTTGACCGTGTCTTACGCCGATTGCAGCACTGTCTAATCTGAGTTATCTACTCATTTACTTGCTTATGAATGGTTAGCTGTTTAAATAATAGTCAAACCACTGATAGCAGCTGTGAACTATAGCAGCGGTCGGTAAACACAGCAATCTGCTTTGTCGGAATGCTGTAAAAAAAACAGTTTTTGTTTGGGTTTTGATAGCTCTAACTCACTGTCTATAAATAATTTATCAATTGATATTTTAATTTGCAGGAATCTTGGTGCTTTTTTGTTCGAAGAATCAAAGAAATATAGAACTTCGGCGACCATTTTGGGATAGATCGGTAAGGATTAGGGATAAATAAGTTCGGAATAGGGCTAAGAAAATCTCAATTATCAAAAGTGACAGTGATACAATAGCGCAATGAGCGAAATTAGAACCCAAGTCCAATTCGTCGACATTGACGAAGATATGGCTGGTCAGCGTATTGATAACTTCTTACGCAACCAATTAAAAAACATCCCGAAAAGCATGATTTACCGAATCGTGCGTAAAGGCGAAGTCCGCGTAAATAAAAAACGCATTAAGGCTGAGTACAAACTAAAAGCTGGCGATTTAGTTCGTATCCCTCCGGTTACTATTGAAGAGAAAACAGAAGAGAACGTGCCGAGCACGAAACTCAACAAGGTTTCAGAATTAGAACAGTGCATCATTTATGAAGATGATCACATGCTAATTCTTAACAAACCGTCTGGCACTGCTGTTCATGGTGGTAGCGGATTAAAATTTGGCGCGATTGAAGCATTACGTGCTCTTCGCCCTGATGCTCGTTTTCTTGAATTAGTGCACCGTATCGATAGAGATACGTCTGGCATTTTGCTTGTTGCTAAGAAGCGCTCGGCGCTAAGACACCTTCAAGCACAGTTCCGTGAAAAAACGGTTCAAAAATACTACTTCGCTTTAGTTATGGGCGAATGGAAGAACAGCTGCAAAGTCGTCAACGCACCTTTGTTGAAAAATGAAGTGAACAGCATTGTTCGAGTTAACCCGAATGGTAAAGCTTCTGAAACCCGTTTTAAGGTTTTAGAAAAATTCCAAGAGGCGACGTTGATTCAAGCAAGCCCAATTACAGGCCGAACACACCAAATTCGTGTGCACGCTCAGTATACTGGTCACCCAATTGCTTGGGATGATCGCTACGGTGATCGTCGTTTTGACGCTTACACGGGTAAGGTTGGTCTTGATCGTCTGTTCCTACATGCAGCAAACATCAAGTTCACACACCCAGGTAGTGAAGAGAAGATGGATATCTCGGCGCCAATGGAAAGAAGGCTAGAGAAAGCCCTAACTGGTTTACGTAAGCTTTAAGAAGATACGAGATACGAGATACGAGATACGAGATACGAAGGTATAGAGTGCCTCTAAATTTGTTCTTCAGTATCCATAAATGAGAAAGGTTGACGAATATCGTCAACCTTTTTTGTTTTCATCTGTTGTAGAAGATCCCCAAGTCGCTCGTTCCTCGCTCTTGAGGATGACGACTTTTTAAAATCACGCTCTATATCATTAGTTGGTTAGATAAAATTGCGTGTTCCGCCATTCCCTAGACTGACGAAGGAAGGAGTAGGGATCTCTAACAAAGAGAGCGTATCCGTTATAGTACACCCATTCCTTGCGCTTCTAACATATCGACTAGATCGATCAGCGGTAAGCCGATCAAAGTATTTGGGTCTTTCCCTTCCATCTGTTTAAACAACGCGATGCCTAACCCTTCACACATAAAGCTACCTGCGCAGTAATAAGGCTGCTCTTTCTCAACATAACTAATGATCTGTTGCTTAGTTAAATCGCGGAAATGCACTACAAAGGTGTCGAGACGCGTGTCAGCTTCATTGGTTTCGTTGTTCCAAACCGAAAGCCCAGTATAAAAAGTAATGCTCTTGCCGCTTTGACGAGATAACTGCTCGATCGCTTTTTCTCGAGTGTGAGGCTTACCAATGATCTCTCCATCAATTACGCAAACCTGATCAGAACCAATGACTAAGCTAGGTTGCTCCACAACACAAGACTTAGCTTTGGTCTCAGCAAGACGCATCACTAACTGTTGTGGTGTCTCTTCTGGAAGCGGCGTTTCATCGCAGTCTGGCTTGGCTGTAATGAAGCTTAACTGTAGTTTTTTGAGGATCTCTTGCCTAAATGGTGATGTAGAGGCTAAAACTAGTTGGTAATTTCTCATTTTAATTTACAATTCAAGGAAGCATTTATCTCAGGATAACGTAACTTGTCCTGCTATTCATAATGCTCTGAATAGGAAAGGCAGGAAAGTACATTTTTTTTGCCATTTCCTTTGACTAAACACGATTTGGAAGATAAGATTCGCGCCCTATGCAAAAGGAAAAAATACCGCGTACAGTTGATCCGGCAAGAACGGCTCAAAAACGACTCGATATGGATGGTATCATCCAGGTCAGTCTTTTGAAGCGTTTAACTGAAGCAACTGAAGGCGTAAAACGTGACGCGCAAGTCTCAATGTCATTTGGGCTTGATGAACAACGATTAGTCGTTATCTCTGGTAAAGCTAACGTCGAAGTCGATTTAGAGTGTCAACGTTGTAATGAGGTTTTCGCACATGAGTGCGATGTCCAATTTACTTATACTCCTGTTTACAGTGAGAAAAGTGAAGAGGAAGCACCGGAAGAGTACGATTTGGTAGATCTGAACGAGTACGGTGAGTTAGACCTGATTCAATTAGTTGAAGACGAGTTCATCCTTGGATTGCCACAAATAGCAATGCACGACGATGCGAAATGTAGCGTTAACTCAAATAACTTGGTGTTTGGTGAACTTCCTGAAGAAATTGAGGAAGACAAAAAGCCGAATCCATTTGATGTTTTAAAAAGCTTAAAGAAGTAATTGCTTCTTTAAGAATTTACATAGGAGTAGGGTCAATGGCCGTACAAAAGAGCAAGAAATCACGTTCAATGCGTGGCATGCGTCGTTCACACGATGCGCTAACTACAGCTGCACTTTCTGTAGACGCAACTTCAGGTGAAACTCACCTACGTCACAACGTGACTGCCGAAGGTTTCTACCGCGGCAAAAAGGTTATCAACAAGTAAGGTTGACCTTTGCAAAATCTAACCGTTGCGCTTGATGCAATGGGCGGGGACTTCGGTCCTCGTGTAACAGTGCCTGCCGCCGTGCAGGCACTGTCGTATTTCCCAGAGCTAAAAGTCATTCTAATAGGTGATCGAAACGCGATCACATCTCAATTATCTTCATTAGGTCGAATGCCTGATTCTCGTTTGAGTATCCAGCATTGTGATCGAGTCATTTCCAATTCTGAAAAACCTTCACTAGCCTTACGTAATAGTCAGGGTAGCTCTATGCGTGCCGCTATCGATCTGGTTGCCGAATCACAGGCTGATGCTTGTGTGAGTGGTGGTAACACTGGCGCACTGATGGCTTTATCCCGTTTCAGACTCAAGCTTCTTCCCGGTATTGATAGGCCTGCATTGGTTTCAGCTTTGCCTACTGCATCCGGAAATCGCACATGGATGCTTGATTTAGGGGCGAACGTTTCTAGTGACGCAGATTCACTGTTTCAGTTTGCTGTCATGGGCAGTGCATTAGCAGAACAACATTTAGGTCGCGCACCACGTGTCGCTATCTTGAATATCGGTGCAGAAGAAATTAAAGGCAATGACCTTGTAAAACGATGCGCTGAAATGTTGTCTAATACTCAGTCTGTGAACTTCATAGGCTATATTGAAGGTAATCAATTACTTCAAGATGCTGCTGATGTCGTCGTATGTGATGGTTTTGTGGGCAATGTCTGCTTAAAAACGTGCGAAGGTACGGCTCAGCTCTTTATTGATAAGCTAAAAACGCGCATGATGGCTTCAACAATAAAGGGTTGGATAGCCAGAATGCTGTTTTCTGAGCTATTTACTGAATTAAAAACCTTGAACCCCGACCAGTATAACGGCGCAAGTTTGTTAGGATTGCGCGGCATTGTCATTAAAAGTCATGGAAGTGCTGATGTGTCTGCAGTCGTCAACGCGATTGGTGAAGCAGTACACGAGGTCAAACGACAAGTCCCCAGCCGCATTAGCGATCGTTTGGAAGCGGTTTTACTCGAGAGGCATTATTAGTCTTCATGTATAGCAAAATTTTAGGTACTGGCAGCTACTTGCCATCTCAGGTGCGTACTAACGCAGACTTAGAGAAAATGGTAGAGACTAGCGATGAGTGGATCGTTGCTAGAACGGGTATTAAAGAGCGTCGTATTTCAGCGGAAAACGAAACCGTTGCTGATATGGCGTTTTACGCTGCTGAAAATGCCATTGAAATGGCAGGTATCGACAAAGAAGAGATTGATTTAATCATCGTTGCGACAACCAGCAGTAGCCACACATTCCCGTCTTCGGCATGTCAG
The DNA here is from genome assembly GCF_001691235.1 of Vibrio sp. ZF57. NCBI lineage: Bacteria > Pseudomonadati > Pseudomonadota > Gammaproteobacteria > Vibrionales > Vibrionaceae > Vibrio > Vibrio sp. ZF57. Next base: position 59,345 of record NZ_MAKD01000051.1, read on the forward strand.
GTACAAGGCAAGCTTGGTATCAAAGGCTGCCCTGCGTTTGATTTGGCTGCAGCGTGTTCTGGTTTTGTCTACGCACTGTCTGTTGCTGATCAACACATCAAGACTGGCATGTGTAAGAACGTTTTGGTAATTGGTGCTGATGCACTGTCAAAAACCTGTGATCCGACTGACCGCTCTACTATCATCCTATTTGGTGATGCAGCAGGCGCGGTGGTTGTAGGCGCAAGCGAAGAGCCAGGTATTTTGTCTACTCATATTTACTCTGATGGTAAATACGGTGAGCTTCTAAGCCTTGAAGTACCAGAGCGCGGCGGTGATGCAGACAAATGGCTGCACATGGCGGGCAACGAAGTATTTAAAGTGGCGGTAACTCAGCTTTCTAAGCTAGTTAAAGACACCTTAGCGGCGAACAATATGGATAAGTCAGAGCTTGATTGGTTAGTTCCACACCAAGCGAACTACCGTATTATCTCGGCAACCGCTAAAAAGCTGACGATGTCGCTTGATCAAGTAGTGATTACTCTTGATAAGCACGGCAATACGTCGGCAGCTACCGTACCAACGGCCCTAGATGAGGCTGTTCGCGACGGGCGAATTAAACGTGGTCAAACGCTTCTACTTGAAGCATTTGGCGGCGGCTTCACTTGGGGTTCTGCGTTAGTTAAATTCTAACCCTAAGCGATAATCAACAAACAAGGCACATAACTTATGTGCCTTATTCAATTTTTTGCTTTGCTTAAAGGAAAATTACAATGAGCAAATTTGCTATCGTATTCCCAGGCCAAGGCTCTCAAGCTATCGGTATGCTTGCTGACCTAGGCGAACAGTATGATGTTGTTAAAAAGACATTTGCTGAAGCTTCAGAAGCACTTGGTTACGATCTATGGGCATTGGTTCAAGATGGTCCTGTAGAAAATCTAAATGAAACTTTTCGCACTCAACCGGCTCTATTAACAGCGTCTGTTGCAATTTGGCGTGTATGGCAAGAGCTTGGCCTAGAGCAACCTGTAAATCTAGCAGGTCACAGCCTAGGTGAATATTCTGCTCTTGTATGTGCCGGCGTTATCGACTTTAAAGAAGCGATCAAGCTGGTTGAACTACGTGGTCAACTGATGCAAGAAGCGGTTCCTGCAGGTGTTGGTGCAATGTACGCAATCATCGGTCTAGACGATGAAGCGATTGCTAAAGCGTGTGAAGAAGCTGCGCAAGACGAAGTTGTGTCTCCAGTTAACTTTAACTCTCCTGGCCAAGTTGTTATCGCGGGTAACAAAGCGGCAGTAGAGCGTGCTGGTGCACTTTGTAAAGAAGCGGGCGCTAAGCGTGCACTTCCGCTACCTGTTTCTGTGCCGTCTCACTGTGCACTGATGAAGCCAGCAGCAGACAAGCTAGCGGTGGCTCTAGAAGCTCTAGAGTTCAACACGCCAGCATTGCCTGTTATCAATAACGTTGATGTTATCGCTGAAACAGATCCTGCAAAAATTAAAGACGCACTTGTTCGTCAGCTGTACAGCCCAGTTCGTTGGACTGAAGGCGTACAAGCGATGAATGAGCAAGGCGTTGAGAAGCTACTTGAATTAGGCCCTGGTAAAGTTCTTACTGGTCTAACAAAACGAATCGTAAAAACTATGACAGCTGCTGCAGTTAATGACACTGCATCACTAGAAGCTGCTAAGTAAATAACCACTTAATAGAGAAGTTATGATGAATTTAGAAGGCAAAGTTGCACTAGTTACAGGCGCAAGCCGTGGCATCGGTCGTGCAATCGCTGAACTTTTAGTTGAGCGTGGTGCTAAAGTTATCGGTACTGCGACATCTGAAGGCGGCGCAACTGCAATCAGCGAGTACCTTGGTGAGAACGGTAAAGGTCTTGCTCTTAATGTAACGGATACTGACTCAATTGCTGCTACACTGAAAACCATCAACGATGAATTCGGTGCGATTGACATTCTAGTTAACAACGCAGGTATCACTCGTGATAACCTACTGATGCGTATGAAAGACGACGAATGGAATGACATCATCGATACTAACCTAACGCCTATCTTCCGCATGTCTAAAGCCGTATTGCGTGGCATGATGAAGAAGCGTCAAGGCCGTATCGTAAACGTTGGTTCTGTAGTAGGTACTATGGGTAACGCTGGTCAAGCTAACTACGCAGCTGCAAAAGCAGGCGTAATTGGTTTTACTAAATCAATGGCTCGTGAAGTTGCGTCTCGTGGCGTTACAGTGAACACTGTAGCTCCTGGTTTCATCGAAACTGACATGACTAAAGCGCTAAATGATGACCAACGTGCAGCAACTTTGGCGAATGTACCAGCAGGTCGACTAGGTGACCCTCGCGAAATCGCTGAAGCTGTGGTATTTTTGGCGTCACCTGCGGCAGCTTATATCACAGGTGAAACACTTCACGTCAATGGCGGTATGTACATGGTGTAAATTATGTGCAACATTTGTGCATGATTTAAGTCAAGATCATACGTAATTTCGGTTAAAATCGTGAAAATTGTGGTTTGACCAGAAAAGTTGACCTTGCAACTTTCAATAGATTGAATAAACTACGGAAAACATCGCATAAAGCGAACTCTGTAAAGGAAAAGAAAAAATGAGCAACCTCGAAGAACGCGTAAAGAAAATCATTGTTGAACAGCTAGGTGTAGACGAAGCTGAAGTTAAAAACGAAGCTTCTTTCGTTGATGACCTAGGTGCAGATTCTCTAGACACAGTAGAGCTAGTAATGGCTCTAGAAGAAGAATTTGACACTGAAATCCCAGATGAAGAAGCTGAGAAAATTACTACTGTTCAAGCAGCTATCGATTACGTAACTAGCGCTCAGTAATAATCTCTCCCAGGCGGTCACCTCGACCGCCTGTGTTTTATCTAACTCATCTATCCTCATCTTAAATCACCTCAATCCCCGGAGTGTAAAATCGTGTCCAAGCGTCGTGTAGTTGTCACTGGCATGGGTATGTTGTCACCGGTAGGCAACACTGTAGAATCTTCTTGGAAAGCCCTGCTAGCTGGTCAAAGTGGTATCGTTAATATCGATCATTTTGATGCAACCAATTTCTCAACTCGTTTTGCAGGTCTAGTTAAAGACTTTAACTGCGAAGAGTATATGACTAAAAAAGATGCTCGTAAGATGGACTTGTTCATCCAGTACGGCGTCGCAGCAGGTATTCAAGCTTTAGATGATTCAGCCCTAACTATTACTGAAGAAAACGCTCCACGTGTGGGTGTTGCTATCGGTTCTGGTATTGGTGGTCTTGGTTTGATCGAAGCCGGTCACCAAGCTCTAACTGAAAAAGGCCCTCGTAAGATCAGCCCGTTCTTCGTACCGTCGACGATCGTGAATATGATTGCTGGTCACATGTCTATCATGCGTGGCCTACGCGGTCCAAACATCGCGATTTCTACTGCATGTACGACTGGCCTACATAACATTGGTCACGCGGCTCGTATGATTGCATACGGCGATGCAGACGCAATGCTAGCGGGTGGTGCTGAAAAAGCATCAACTCCACTAGGTATGGGCGGTTTTGGTGCGGCTAAAGCACTTTCTACTCGTAACGATGAGCCTCAAAAAGCTTCTCGTCCATGGGACAAAGGCCGTGATGGCTTCGTTCTTGGCGACGGTGCAGGCATGATGGTTCTTGAAGAGTACGAACATGCGAAAGCTCGTGGCGCTAAGATTTACTGTGAGCTAGTTGGCTTCGGTATGTCGGGTGACGCTTACCACATGACATCTCCAAGTGAAGATGGCTCAGGTGGCGCACTAGCAATGGAAGCGGCTATGCGTGATGCTGGCATTACTGGTGAACAAATCGGTTATGTAAACGCACACGGTACTTCGACTCCTGCAGGTGACGTAGCGGAAGTTAAGGGCATCAAGCGTGCTCTTGGCGAAGCAGGCAGCAAGCAAGTATTGGTTTCTTCTACGAAATCAATGACAGGCCACCTTCTAGGTGCTGCTGGTTCTGCTGAAGCTATCATCACGGCTATGTCTCTGGTTGACCAAATTGTTCCACCAACAATCAACCTAGATGATCCTGAAGAAGGCTTAGATATTGACTTAGTACCTCACACTGCGCGTGAAGTTAGCAACATGGAATATGCTGCATGTAACTCATTCGGTTTCGGTGGTACAAACGGCTGTTTGATCTTCAAAAAGATTTAATCATCTTATTAAAGACGTAAACACTCGTAGATAGTCACAATTAGACTTGTTTTTAAACGGCTTGATGCTTTAGCATTGAGCCGTTTCTTTTTATGGGGAAAAACATGTTTTGGGTTGATGGAGAAAGCCAGCAAACTATCGATATTTTGGATCGCTCGTTTCAGTACGGAGACGGCTGTTTTACGACAATGCTCGTGAGTGATGGTGAGATACAACATCTTCACGATCATCAGCACCGTGTCGACGAGTGCCTTAAAGCACTACGCATTTCTGCTCTTGATTGGGATGTTGTTAGTCTTTGGCTCGATACTGCGCTTCAACACATCCAACATAACGCTCTTCATGGCACAAAGAGCCTTGATGGTTCAAAGAAGCTCCATAACGCCAACAAGCCTCATAATCAAAAAGCAGGGATCAAGCTGCACGTTAGTCGTGGAGCGGGTGGGCGTGGCTACAGTACCAAGAATATCGCCAAGCCGACAATCACCATCAGTACCTTTGATTACCCAAGCCATTATTCAGCGTGGCAAGACTCCGGTGTTGAACTCGGTATCTGCCATCAAGCGCTAGGTTTGAGCCCACTACTGGCTGGCCATAAGCACAATAATCGCCTTGAGCAGATTTTGATGAAAGATGAAATGGATCAAGCTAATGAAGTGGATGGTGTGGTTCTTGATATATCGGGCAATGTGATTGAAACCACCATGGCCAATCTGTTCTGGCGCAAAGGTCAGTCGATATACACACCTCAACTCACTCAAAGTGGTGTCGCGGGGGTTATGCGTAAGCAAGTGTTAACCGCGCTGAATCAGGCTGAACTTTCCGTTACAATTAGTGACTACTGCTTATCTCAACTCATGCAAGCTGATGAGGTTTTCATGACAAACTCCATTTTAGGGGTTGCCCCAGTTACCCGTATTAGTGATACCCAATTTAACATTGGAACCGTTACTCGTAGCCTTCAAGGACAACTAAACTCGTGATCAAAAAGTTATTTATTTTTATTATCTTGTGCTTAATTGCAGCCGGTGCTGCTGGTTTTTATGTTTACAACCAAGCGCAAGATAACCTGAAACAAGTTATTCAATTAGAAAAACCACAAGTCGTGACTGTTGCTTCAGGTAGCAGCTTTAACCGCGTTCTAGCCCAGTTGATTAACGAGGGGCTGTTTGAGGCTTCTCCTTACGAGAAATTAATCCGTAAGTTACATCCTGAGCTTGTAGACGTAAAAGCGGGTACTTTCCTGCTTGAACCGGGTTTAACCTTAGAGCAAGCGCTACAGGTGCTTGTAGAAGGGAAAGAACACCAGTTTACTATTACCTTTGTTGAAGGCAGTCGTTTTGACGAATGGCTTGTTCAGCTAAAAGACAACGAATTCATTCAACAGACATTGGATGGCGTTTCTGAAAAAGAGATCGCTGAAAAGTTGGGTATTGAAAACGAAAAGCTAGAAGGTCTCTTCTTAGCAGAAACGTATCACTACACCTACGGCACCACTGATTTAGATTTGTTGAAGCGCGCGCATCGAGACCTAATGAGCGTGGTGAATGAAGAGTGGGAAAATCGAGCGGATAAGCTGCCTCTTAAATCGCCATACGAAGCGTTAATTCTTGCATCTATCATTGAGAAAGAGACCGCTGTTGCGTCAGAACGTGAGCGTGTTTCTTCTGTGTTTGTTAACCGTCTAAACAAGCGTATGCGTTTGCAAACTGACCCAACGGTTATCTATGGCATGGGTGACAGCTACGATGGCAACATCCGTAAGAAAGACTTACGCACGCCAACGCCTTACAACACCTATACAATGAGTGGCTTGCCACCGACACCTATCGCTATGGCAGGCAAAGCGTCTATCAACGCGGCGTTGAATCCAGAGAAGAGCAACTACTTGTATTTCGTTGCGAGTGGAACAGGTGGTCACGTATTTTCAAAGAGTTTGACTGAGCATAACCGTGCAGTGCGAGCTTACTTAAAGCAATTAAGAAAAAACAGATAAAGAAATAATTATGAATCAGTCGAAATTTATCGTGGTTGAAGGCCTTGAAGGCGCTGGCAAAAGCACAGCAATCAATGCCATCGTTGAGACATTAAAAGCATCGGGTGTTGAAGATATTGTTAATACTCGCGAGCCGGGTGGTACTGTCTTAGCTGAAAAGATGCGTTCATTGGTTAAAGAAGAGCACGAAGGCGAGAAGCTTCAAGACATGACTGAATTGCTGTTGATGTATGCAGCACGTGTTCAATTAGTCGAGAACGTCATCAAGCCGGCACTCGCCAATGGTCAATGGGTATTGGGTGATCGTCATGATATGTCTTCACAGGCATACCAAGGTGGTGGTCGCCAGATCGCGCGCACGACTATGGAATCACTGAAAGCAACCACGCTAGGCGGCTTTAAACCCGATCTAACGCTATATTTGGACCTAGACCCTAGAGTAGGGCTAGAGCGTGCTAGAGGCCGTGGTGAGCTTGATAGAATTGAAAAGATGGACATCTCATTTTTCGACCGCACGCGTGAGCGCTATCTAGAAATTGCAGAACAAGATGATTCTGTACTTGTGATTAACGCGCAGCAAGAAATTGAGCAAGTAGCCGCTGATATTAAAGTCGCGCTAACTGCTTGGCTCGACAAACAGTAGGTAGTCATGGCTGAAGTGTATTCTTGGCTCACACCGGTATGGAGTGAGTGGAAAAAAAGTCTCGATGCGGAGCGTTTTCCTAACTCTGTGATTGTTAATGCACCGGAAGGGCTCGGCGTTGATGCTTTGATTAGCCAACTTACCGACGCATTGATGTGCACGAACTATGAAAGCGAGTCGTGCGGGTTTTGCCACAGCTGTGAGTTAATGAAGTCGGGCAGTCATCCTGATTTTCATGTGATCTCACCCGAGAAAGAAGGTAAGTCGATCACGGTTGATCAAGTGCGTGCCAGTAACCGCTGGGCTCAAGAGTCTTCTCAGTTAGGTGGTTTGCGCGTTATTTTGCTTAACCCTGCTGAAGCAATGAACGAATCGGCTTCCAACGCACTATTGAAAACTCTGGAAGAGCCATCAAGCAAGTGCATCTTCATTCTGTCTACTCGTAACAGTAATCGCTTAATGCCGACTATTATTAGCCGTTGTCAGCAATTCAATGTGGTTAGTCCGCAGTTAGAGACAGCATCAGCGTGGTTAGATGGTGAAGTGGGCAAAGCGGTATCGCAGTATATTTTAGCACTCAATGACAACGCGCCTTTAAAAGCAAAAGCGATGTTTGAGCAAGGTGGCGTTGAAGCTTCAACAAAAGCGCTCGATGGCTTTGTGAATGTGATAAAAGGCACTCAACCTGACATGCTAAAGTTCTCTACAGAGCTTAGCAAAGACCCTTTGATTCAACTTGGCTGGCTTTGGCATCTATTGTCAGATGTACAGAAGCTGCATTTTGGTTTGGCGAATCAGGCTTTCACTCCGAGTGCGAAAGCACTGTGTGAGGCGATGTCTTATCAAAGTGCTTATGCAGCATCGAATAAACTGCTGACATTGATTGAGCAGTTAAAGCAACACCCTGGGCTCAATACGGAGCTACTCATAATGAATTGGCTGATAGCCACTTGCGAGGAAACATGTTCGTAGATTCCCACTGTCATTTAGACAAACTGGATTACCAAGATTTACACACCAGCGTAGAAGATGTGGTTAACAAGGCGAAGGCTGCTAATGTAGACCAATTGCTTTCTGTCGGTGTGACACTCGATTCGTTTGAAAATATGCTCGAGATGATCTCGCCGTTTGATAACGTTAAAGCCTCTTGTGGCGTTCACCCTCTCGATGTTGAAAGTGATTTCAGCCTAGAGACAATGCGTGAATACGCGAGCAACCCTAAGGTTGTGGCGATTGGAGAGACAGGTTTAGATTATCACTACCAACCAGAGACGGCGGAGCTGCAACAGCTACGATTTAAGCAGCATGTTGAGTTAGCCGTTGAGCTGAATAAACCTTTGATCATTCACACTCGTAACGCACGTGAAGACACATTAGCTATTTTACGTGATGGCGGAGCTGAGAAGTGTGGCGGTGTGATTCACTGCTTTACCGAAGATCAAGCATTCGCAGAAGCAGCAATGGAACTAGGTTTCTATATCTCAATTTCAGGCATTGTGACCTTTAAGCAGGCTACAGAACTTAAAGAAGTTGTTAAAAACCTACCGCTAAACAGGTTGCTGATCGAGACGGATTCTCCATACTTGGCGCCCATTCCATATCGTGGAAAGCAGAATCAGCCTGCATATGTCGTCGAAGTGGCGGCCTACATTGCGCAATTAAAAGGTGTGTCGATGAAAGAGGTTGCCGAACAAATGACCAAAAATTACCAAAAACTTTTTTTGCGATAAAAATCTAAGTAAACAAATAAAAGGGAGCAAAAGCTCCCTTTTTGTGTTTTTGATCACCAAAAATACGTTTTTTTTTAATGTTTACGAATTATGTTGAACTTGAGAGCGCTAATTATAACATTTGTAATTTTGTTACTAAAAATAACATTCGCTCCTATTTTATTTACCCAGTAAAATAATAGGGCTCTTGAAAAATACTTATATATTTCAATGCATTAAACACTTGTAAAGCATTGCATTTCTAGATTTGACATGTGATCCAAGACGTGTTTTGAAACTAAATTTCGTAAGTGACTAGAAAGTTAGTTCCCCATCAATATATATTTAGCGGCAGAAAATATAATGCAATACATGGTTACATTTTCGCAGGGTGCTAACATATAGGCTACGGGGGTGTGCCGTTAGAACCCAATATAATTATTTTATCTTTATCAGGAGCATAAACATGTTTAAGAACCTTTTTGCTAGCCTGCAGAAAGTTGGTAAGTCTCTGATGCTTCCAGTATCAGTTTTACCAGTTGCGGGTATTTTGCTAGGTGTCGGTGCAGCAGATCTTCCTTTCATTCCAGAAATCGTTTCAAACTTAATGGAACAAGCTGGTGGTTCAGTATTCGGTCAAATGGCACTACTGTTCGCAGTAGGTGTTGCACTTGGCTTTACTAACAACGATGGTGTAGCGGGTCTAGCTGCTATCGTTGGTTACGGCATCATGACTGCTACACTTGGCGTAATGGCTGGTGTAATGGGCGTTGATAAAATCGATACTGGTGTACTAGGTGGTATCCTAGTCGGTGGTGTTGCTGCTTGGGCATTCAACCGTTTCTTCCGTATTCAACTACCAGAGTACCTTGGCTTCTTCGCTGGTAAGCGTGCTGTGCCAATCATCACAGGTTTCTCTGCGATTGGTCTAGCAATCCTACTATCTGTAGTATGGCCACCAGTTGGCGGCGCTATCTCTGCGTTCTCTGATTGGGCTGCTCACCAAAACCCACAAGTGGCGTTTGGTATCTACGGTATCGTTGAGCGTTCTCTAATTCCATTTGGTCTTCACCACGTTTGGAACGTACCTTTCTTCTTTGAAGCTGGTACTTGTGTAAACGCTGCTGGCGAAACTCAAAACGGTGTTCTTACTTGTTACTTAGTTGCTGATGACGCATCTCGTGCAGCGGGCAATGGCTTCGGTCAGCTAGCTGGTGGTTACATGTTCAAGATGTTCGGTCTACCTGCTGCTGCAATCGCGATTGCACACTCAGCTAAGCCTGAAAACCGCGCTAAAGTAATGGGCATCATGGCTTCTGCTGCGTTGACTTCATTCCTAACGGGTATCACTGAACCAATCGAATTCTCTTTCCTATTCGTTGCTCCAGTACTGTACGCAATCCACGCTCTACTAGCTGGTTCTGCATACGTTCTTGCGAACACTCTAGGTTTTGTACACGGTACATCTTTCTCACACGGTCTAATCGACTTCCTAGTTCTATCTGGCAACGCGTCTAAGATGGGCCTAATGGTTGTATGTGGTATTGCTTACGCTGCAATTTACTACATCGTATTCCGCACTGTGATTAAAGCTCTAGACCTTAAAACTCCAGGCCGTGAAGACGAGACTGAAGAAGAGTCAGTTGCGACTGGTTCTGAACTTGCTGGTGAGCTAGTTGCTGCATTCGGTGGCAAAGCGAACATCACTGGTCTTGACGCTTGTATTACTCGTCTACGTGTTGCAGTAGCTGATACAGCTCTTGTTGACCAAGACAAGCTGAAGAAACTAGGCGCTGCAGGTGTTGTAGTAGTAGCGGGTGGCGTACAAGCTATCTTCGGTACTAAGTCTGACAACCTTAAGACAGACATGGATGAGTGGATCCGTAACAACGGTTAATTCTCTGATTCAATAAATTGAAAGGAGGCCGAAAGGCCTCCTTTTTTGTTTTCTGCTCTATGAAAGATCTATTGTGCTTAATCTCCATTAACTCAGGTACTTATCATTCAACTCGATCATTTGATGGTCGTTCCCAAATTTTTCGTGTCTTTTATCTTTTACCCAGCGATGACACCTTTTGCTGAGATTCCAGTAGACTTCCGTTTTTTAAATACAGTCTGAGAATATTATGAAACATCGTTACTTGATCGGCCTTATGTGCTGCAGCGGAGCCTCGTTTGCTCAAGCTTCTGAAGCTCCAGCTTTGGAAGTGGGACTCGCCATTGACCAAGACCTGAGTGTCGTTGTGGAATTTGATCAGAAATACCGTGCTACGATTGGCAATGACGGCGCTGCCTTTGATTACATTTTGAAGCGTGGTCAGTTCGAGACTGAAGCTCCGTTGAGCTGGTACGTCGGTGCTGGTGCTTGGGCTGAATGGAATGACGACTTTGGCTTACGCTTGCCGTTAGGCGTGAAAGTGAATTTCTACGAAGGTTGGAATGCTTACGCTCAAGTTCACCCTGAACTCGATATGTATAAAGGTGTTGAGTTGCAAGTGGGCGGCGCTTTAGGTGTTACCTATAAGTTCTAACCTGAACTAAAACCGTTTTAATAATGAAAAAACCAGCATTTAGCTGGTTTTTTAGTTTGGGCCGATCTTATATTTTTGCTTCATTGAGCCGCTTAGAAAGTAAAACTCAGTCCGACATTGGCTTGGAATTGGTTCATCCAGTCGGTATCAAAGCGAATGATGCACTCTTGCCCGTTATTTGGGATATTACAAACACCGGAGGTATCGTTGTCGACAACCGTGCCTAACCAACGTACTTGTGTGTTCAACGCTAGTCGGTCACTAAATTTGTACTCTAAGCCACCAAAGATAGAAGTTGAGAATCCATACTTATCTTTTGCCCAGTCTACATCGACGTAAGAAGCACCCAGGCCTAGCCCTAGATAACCCGACAACACAGGCGAAGCAGGGTAGTAGATGCTGCTTTGAAGGTGCAGGTATTGGATGGAGGAGCTTAGGTTAAGCGTTTCTAATTCCGAGCTCTGATTGGAGTAGAAGAAGCCGATGCGTCCTTTTTCAAGTGGCGTTTCAATGGCAAAGGTGTAATTTTCAGAGCCTTTCATGTCATAGGTTTTACCGTCCTGGTCTTCGACACTGCCACCGCCGGTATAACCTACCATAGGTGTAATGATGATCTCCGGCGAAGCATACGCGCTTGAAACGGAGAGAAGCGTAATCAGTGCCATCATATTTGCTTTGTTATTCATGAGTATATCCTTATCCATACACTTACTAATTGTGATGGTTACATCAATATTGTGCGACTAATTTCGACGATTCTTGAAGATACTTCACACACCTGATAGTACTTAAATAGAGACTCGACAAATTAATAATAAACCAGAGGTGTCTATGGACCATAATCTGAAAAATGCCCTACAAATTACCGTGTTTATCTACATGATCATTCTTTCATTTGGCTTTATTGCGATTGGTAGTTAATACCATCTATTGCGAGGCTGAGTTTTGATACTCAGGGAATAATGAATAGTGGGATTATAACCAATATTGATACAGCAATAGACTTGGATTATTACGCTAAGTTTATTGCTGGAAAAACAGCACTGGTCGCTCAAGGTGGCGGACAGAGAAGTATTTTTACTTCTGGAGTGCTGGATGCCTTTCTTCTCTCAAATTTTGACCCCTTCGACGAATTTTTTGGTACCTCAGCAGGTGCTCTCAACTTATGTGCTTATCTGTGCCGTGATAAAGGCCTTGGACGTTCTTTTGTTCTCGACCTCACAACCTCACCAGAGTTCTTCAATCTCTTTTCCTATATACGACACAGAAAGAACCTAGGATTAGAATGGGCGCTAGAACAAATCATGGCTTACCCATATAAGCTCGATCTGGATTTAGGGCGACAAACGCTAGGCGATCGCCACTTCTATGCGGCTGTAACGGATTCCAAAGACTTACGAGACCACTACTTCCCATTATTGGGCGAAGATTGGTACAAGGTGATGATTGCGACCTGTGCTATTCCTCGCTTGTACAATGACGAAGTCTTTATTGGTGACAGTGCTTATGTGGACGGTGGTGTATCGGCGTGTATCCCAGTTCAGGAAGCGTGGCGAAGACAAGCTCGTTCTATTGTGGTGATTCGTACTGAGCCAGTGGTGGAGGAAGGTAATACCCATTTGGTTGAAGCACCAGTTAAGGGATCTTCAGTCAAAGCGCCTAAACCTATATCTGCAGAAGAACTGGAGTGGTTCCGCGAATCTTTCGACAGTGTTCAAGGCCATTGGCAACAGAAAGTGGAACAGTGGAAAACCGACTGGACCTCTTTCTTCCAACAACAAATTATGCGCTCAAAAGAGCAGAAGCGTGACCGTGGGCATTTAGACCTGCTGAACGGTGGTCGCTGGCTATTTGGTGCAGATGATATTTATCGCTTAAGTCATTTAATCGGAGATAAGTTTGATTCAGGGTTGGCTGACATGCTGATGGTGCATTATCAGACCTACTCATTGACTCAGGATTTTTTGAATTCGCCACCAGACGACGCGTTTGTGGTTCAGATAGCACCTAGTCAAACGCTTAAATCGAGCTCATTAATGAGTCATAAAGATGATTTACTGCATGATTACGAATTGGGTTTAGAAGCCGGTTACCGATTTGTGGAGACCTATACCTCAACGGAAAACGCTCGCAACTCGCATATGCCACAGTTAGCCACCATTGCTGCGGGTAACTAATTCCCGAAGTTGATGAGCTAGCATGCTGTGAGCTCGTTATGCTGTTTAAGCAGATTTTAGTGAGTCGTGTTCTGAAATGAAAAAGGGTTATTGAACTTGGTTCGATAACCCTTTTAAGTTTTTGAGATTAGGCGAATCGTTTCGCCTTAAGGTCAAATATTAGGTGACAGGCAAGATTCTCATACAGTTGGTTGACCCTGCTACATCCATAATGTCGCCTTGAGTGACGATCACTAGGTCACCAAACTTAAGGTGTCCTTTCTCTTTCAAGCAAGTGAGTGTAGATAGTGCAATGTCAAAGCTGTCTTCGGCTTCTGTCTCGAAGTAGATTGGTGTCACACCTCGGTATAAGGTACAGCGATTAAGCGTTCCTTCGTTACGAGACAGCGCGTAGATCGGCATGTCGGCACTCAGGCGAGACATCATCAGTGCGGTGCGGCCTGACTCGGTGAGAGTGACAACGCCTTTAATGCCTTCCATATGGTTTGCAGAGTAGATGGTCGCCATCGAAACGGTTTCTTCGGCAGTAACAAAGGTGCGGTCAATACGGTAATTGGATTGGTTATTAATGCCTGCCATTTTTTCCGCACCAATACAGACTTCAGCCATCGATTTTACGGTCTCGACTGGGTAGTCACCAGCTGCAGTTTCACCAGACAACATCACAGCATCGGTGCCATCGAGTACGGCGTTGGCAACATCCATAACTTCGGCACGGGTTGGCATTGGCGCAGAAATCATTGATTCCATCATCTGAGTTGCGGTGATGACAGTTCGGTTAAGCGCTCTGGCACGGCGTATAAGCTGTTTTTGTACTCCGACTAACTCAGGGTCGCCAATTTCCACTCCGAGGTCACCACGAGCCACCATGACCACATCTGAGGCCATTATGATGTCATCCATGTTCTCAACTGTAGCTACTGTCTCTGCTCGCTCCACTTTTGCGACGAGGTGAGCTTCTAAGCCGGCTTCTCGTGCAAGCTGACGAGCATAATGCATGTCTTCACCATTACGAGGGAAAGACACCGCTAGGTAATCCACTTTGATTTGTGCGGCGGTGACGATGTCGCGCTTGTCTTTTTCTGTTAGCGCTTCTGCGGAAAGGCCACCCCCTTTTTTGTTGATGCCTTTGTTATTTGAGAGTGGGCCGCCAATGATGACTTCGGTATGAACGCGACAGCCTTCCACTTTGGTTACTTTGAGTTGAACACGACCATCGTCAAGCAACAGTATATCGCCGGCGGATACGTCGTTAGGCAGTTCTTTGTAATCAAGGCCAACGGCTTTTTGATTGCCTTCACCTAAACCTAGGCTGCTGTCGAGAGTAAATAGGTCACCTACGGCAAGTTGAATTTTGCCATCTTTGAATGTCGACACACGAATCTTGGGACCTTGTAAGTCTCCGAGAATGGCGATTTGAGTACCGTGTCTTTTTGCTATTGCTCTGACTTTTTCTGCGCGTTGTATATGGTCGTCGCTGGTGCCGTGAGAGAAGTTCATACGGACTATATTGGCACCGGCTTTGATGATCTCTTCAAGCACGTTACCTTTATCAGTAGAAGGGCCTAGCGTTGTGACGATTTTCGTTTTTCTTAATTCGGCTGTCATGAATACTCCTAGAGTGAGGCCAAGTAATCTTTTAAAAGACTGAATTAAGTATATGCATTAATTGATAATTTATTGGGAGCTAGGAGGATATTTCTTGATTTGCCTTTAATTATTGAATTCAGGGCTCAAACGCGATGTTTTATTCTGAAAATTAAGTCGCAAATTATCGATGTGGGTGTTAATTTTCCTCGAACTATTTGACTCGATACACAAAGATTCATGTATATACGTGATACTGGTCACGGCGATATACCAAGTGACTTCACAATTACTTCGCAAAGTAAAAAAATTACCTCGTTGATGATTTCTGGAGCGTAAAATGTACATGGCTCAACCGGGCCATATTGATCATATCAAACAGGTCAATGCTGGTCGTGTATATAAACTAATTGACCTTAAAGGTCCTATTTCTCGTATCGATCTGTCCAAGCAAAGTGAGTTGGCTCCGGCGAGTATTACTAAAATTACCCGTGAACTCATTGAAGCTCACCTTATTCACGAAACGACGGTTCAAGAAGCCACGACTCGTGGGCGTCCTGCTGTCGGTCTGCAAACCAATAACGAAGGTTGGCAATTTTTGTCGATGCGTCTTGGTCGCGGATACTTGACGATCGCGCTCCATGAATTGGGCGGCGACGTGCTTATCGATACCAAGATTGATATCCATGAACGTGATCAAGACGATGTGCTTGCGCGTCTTCTCCATGAAATCGATGAGTTCTTCCAAACCTATGCCGAGCAACTCGACAGGGTGACGAGTATCGCTATCACACTGCCAGGTCTGGTGAATTCAGAGCAAGGTATTGTGTTGCAGATGCCGCACTATAACGTTGAAAACTTAGCGTTGGGGCCGGAGATCTACAAAGAAACCGGTTTGCCAGTTTTTATTGCCAATGATACCCGAGCGTGGGCATTAGCAGAAAAGCTGTTTGGTAACTCACAAGACAACGACAACTCTGTTCTTATCTCGATTCACCACGGTTTAGGTGCCGGGATCATTCTTGATGGTCGCGTTCTGCAAGGACGTCACGGTAACATCGGTGAGTTGGGGCATATCCAGATCGACAAGGAAGGCAAGCTTTGCCACTGTGGTAATCGAGGCTGTTTAGAAACGGTGGCGAGTTCTCAGGCAATCCGTGAGCAAGTCAAAGAGCGATTGGTAAATGGTGAAGAATCAACGCTAACGGTGTTTGAAGACGTCACTATTGAACAGATCTGTGCTGCCGCTGCTAATGGGGATCCGCTGGCTGTCGAAGTGATTGAACAGTTAGGCCGTTATCTAGGTTCTGCGATTGCGATTGTGATTAACCTGTTCAACCCAGAGAAAATCTTGGTGGGTGGTGTTATCAATCAGGCGAAGAGCGTGTTATACCCGGCGATTCAAAAGTGTATCGAAGAGCAGAGTCTATCGGTTTACCATAAAGACTTAGAGCTGGTGGAATCTCGTTTTTATAAGCAGGCAACCATGCCAGGTGCTGCGCTCATCAAGCAGGCCTTATACGATGGCCAACTGTTAATGAAAGTTATTGAAGGTTAACCCCTTTTTCTCGTCTTGTAGCCTTACCTTGAACCTTTCCATGTACTTAAGCTTTGTATAACATCATTTGTTGTACTTAGTTTAAGCATTCTGTGCATTGGCGCTTTGCTTTAACCTATTGAAGTAGGCTATTGTAGTCACAGTTATTATTTGTCACTAAGGTGTTGTATGTCTGGCGTTTTAAATTCGGTTGATCAGAGAACCAAACTGGTCGGTGAAAACCGTCTGGAACTCTTGTTATTCAGCTTAAATAGTCGTCAACTATTTGCGATTAACGTATTTAAAGTGAAAGAAGTCCTCAAAGTGCCAGTACTCACTCGCTTACCGGGCTCTCATCATCATATTACGGGTGTTGCGTCTTTACGTGGTGAATCGGTGCCTGTTATCGATTTACGCAGTGCCATTGGCTTTCCGCCATCTCGTGCGGAGTCTCAAGAGAGCAACCTGATTATTACGGAATACAACCGAACCGTACAAGGTTTCTTGGTTGGGCAAGTTCGTAATATCGTGAACACGACATGGACAGAAATCCAGCCGCCGCCAAAGACAACAGGCCGTGCAAACTACCTAACCGCTATTACGCATATTCAAGAAGAAGAGCAGCACAAGATCGTCGAGATCATCGATGTTGAGAAAGTGTTGGCTGAGATCATTGATTACGATGTCTCGATCTCTGAAGGCGTTTTAGATGAACAATTAGCTCAGGAGATGATAGGACGCAATGTGCTTATCGTTGATGACTCTTCAACAGCGCGTAACCAGATCAAAGGCACCTTGTCGCAGTTGGGTTTGAACATTATTGAGTGTTGTGATGGCTTAGAAGCACTGACCTTACTTAAGGGCTGGTGTGATGAAGGCAAAGACATCAATCAAGAAATATTGTTGATGATCACCGATGCTGAAATGCCTGAAATGGACGGCTATAAACTGACACATGAAGTACGTACTGACCCAAGAATGCATGACCTATTCATCACGCTAAATACTTCATTAAGTGGAAGTTTTAATGAAGCTATGGTTGAGAAAGTAGGGTGTAACCGCTTTATTTCTAAGTTCCAGCCAGACCTCTTGGTTGAAGTGACTCAAGAGCGAATGCGTCAGATTTTATAATTAATGCTGCTGTACGGTTTGTTTTGAGTGACCTTATAGAAAACGCTTGCTAATATTCACGCAGCATATTTTTCTTAACGAAATATGCTCAACTACTAGCGTAATTTTTCACACACAATCTAAGGTAGTTCCTCTTAATGATATGGTTAACGTCTAAAGTCGTCATGACTTTGAGCTTATTACTGTATAGGGGATTTAAGAAAAGACGTACGGAAGCTGAAGTTGAGTCATAACTCAACAACTGGAATTGAAGGGAAGCGGATGCTTCCCTTTTTCGTTTTTCTTTCTCTCTTTTCTTTAGCCAATGATCGATTGAGAACAGTTGGTACTTCGCTAATGAAAATCCCGAGATTTGGTTTTCAAGCCAACAATTTCATCGGTAATATCGATAAGTTTTCCCGCGATAACATGCACGACTTCACCTTCTTTTTCTAATATCCCTTGTACTTTTAACGCCTTGGCTGTGAGATAAGCTTGCTGTTGAGCGCGTGCGGTTGCTCCCCATACCACGACATTAATATTGCCAGTGCTATCTTCCAGCGTAACAAAGGTGACACCTGCCGCGGTGCCGGGAGATTGTTTACCTGTGACTAATCCGACAACGGTGACCATAGATTTGTGTCTTTGCTGTATTAAATCTTTCATGTGTGTGAATCGACCTAATCGTCCTGCTTCTTCGAGCAAAGTGATGGGGTGCTTGTTCAATGAAATTCCGACACTGGTGAAGTCTTCGAGTAGATCTTGCATCTCATTGGGCTTGTGCAGTACATGTTCGTCATGTCCTGCCTCAGCATCGTCATAGGCTTGGCTAAACAGAGGTAAATCCGACGCCGAGTCCATGATCGCCCAGCGAGTCTGGAAGCGGTCTCCAGAAACGTTATGTAGCGCATTGGCCGATGCCAGTAGCTCGATATCTTTCTTATTCATCGATAACTGTTTCACCTGACTAGGGTGGCGATAACCGGATGGTGGACGATTGGCGAGCACGCTTTGAATTCCATGCTCGCTGAATCCTTTGATTTGTCGCAGCCCTAAGCGAATCGCTAGACCATTCTGATGAGGGGCAACCGTGTGGTCGTTTTGAGAAGCGTTCACACATACCGGAAGTATCACCACATTGTGTCGTTGTGCGTCTTGTACCAACTGTGAAGGGCTATAAAACCCCATCGGTTGGCTATTCAACAGAGAAGCGTAGAAGCACTCTGGGTAGTAGCATTTCAACCAAGCGGAGCAATACGCTAACACCGCAAACGAAGCCGAGTGGCTTTCAGGAAAACCGTACTCGCCAAAGCCGCATATCTGTTTAAAGATCTGCTCAGCAAACTCTGTCTCATAGCTGCGCTTTTGCATTCCTTCGATGAGTTTGTTTTTAAACTTAAAGACGTTGCCATTTTTCTTCCAAGCGGCCATTGCCCGTCTGAGTTGATCTGCTTCTCCGCCTGTGAACCCTGCAGCGACCATCGCGAGTTTGATCACTTGCTCTTGGAATATCGGTACACCTAAGGTGCGCGACAGTACTGATTCCACGTCTTTAGATGGATAACTGATTGGCTCAATGCCATCTCGACGCTTGAGAAACGGATGCACCATATCACCCTGAATAGGGCCTGGGCGTACGATAGCGATTTGAATCACCAAGTCGTAATAAGTCTTCGGTTTAAGCCTTGGCAGCATGCTCATTTGTGCGCGTGACTCAATTTGGAATATCCCGACTGTGTCTGCTCGCTGAATCATGCCGTAAACCTGAGGATCGTCCTTAAGGCGAGTGATCTCAGCAATGGTCAGTGATCGCCCGTGAATACGTTTGATCAGGTCGAAACATTTACGAATCGCAGAGAGCATACCCAACGCGAGCACATCAACTTTCAGCAAGCCTAAGGTTTCTAGATCATCCTTATCCCATTGGATAATGGTTCGATCGTGCATCGCTGCATTTTCGACGGGAACCAGCTCATACAAAGGCCCTGAGGATATGACAAAGCCACCGACATGTTGAGATAAGTGACGTGGGAAGCCGATAATCTCATTAACCAAGTGGATAAACTGCTGCCCCTTCAAAGAATCAGGTTGTAGCCCTAATTGAGTGAGCTGAGCCTGCCAACCTAAGCTTTTGTCCCTGCGATTGGTGTTCTTGATGAAGTAGTCGAGCTGAGTTTCTTGTAGCCCTAATGCTTTCCCCACATCTCTCACCGCACTTTTGAAGCGATAAGAGATGACAGTTGCAGCAAGTGCAGCCCGTTCTCTACCGTATTTTTTATAGATGTATTGGATGACTTCTTCACGACGTTCGTGTTCAAAATCGACATCAATATCAGGCGGCTCATCGCGCTCTTTACTGATGAAACGCTCAAACAGCACCGAGATCTGTCTTGGGTCGACAGAGGTGATTTCTAAGCAGTAACAGACCACGGAATTGGCCGCTGAACCTCGACCTTGGTAAAGAATGCCTTGGCTTTTGGCAAACATCACGATGTCATGAATGGTGAGAAAAAAGAAAGGGTAGTCAAGCTCGTCAATTAATCCCAATTCTTTATCTATGATTTGTTGGATGTCGTTAGGTACACCTTGTGGGAAGCGAGTCTGTTTTCCTTTTTCGACCAACATGCGCAGATAACTCATGGGTGTCTCCCCTTGAGGAATCAGCTCACTGGGATATTCGTATCGCAAGCTATTTAAATCAAATTCACACAGCTCAGCGATACGGTTGCTCTCTTCTAGCCATTCCGCTTTGAAGATATGAGAGAGCTTATTGATACTCCGTAAACAGCGCTCGGCATTAGCGAGTAAGTGACTGCCCACTTCGGTAATGGGCTTTTGGTACTTTATCGCAGTGAGTGAGTGCTGCAAGGGTAAGCGATTCGCATTGTGCATCAACACACCACCACAAGCTGTAATCGGCAGTTGGTGATGTTGTGACAGCTCAACGCAGTAATCTGTGTACTGCTGGTCGGTTTGCTTTAGGTGTCTTTGTAAGCCGATCCAAAGCCGACCTGAATGGTGCTGGGAGAGCCATTCCCCCCAATGCGCGTCTTCATTTTTCTGTTGAGGAAGCCAAAGAATAAAGCAGTGCTTAGCCGACATGATATCCCACTCAGAGAGCTGATAATGTCCCTTACTGCTACGACGTCTCGCGTTGGTAATTATACGGCACAGCTCGGCGTAGGCTTGTCTGTTTGGGCATATCAAGATCACTTGGCACTCTTCATTTAACCAAAACATGCTCCCGACAATTTGCTTGAGTGACAGTTTATGTTGCTTGATTGCAGAGTGAACCTTAACGATGCCCGCGACTGAGCACTCATCAGTAACCGCGAGTGCTTTGTAACGTAAGAAGTCGGCCTGTAAAACAAGCTCTTCCGCATGCGAAGCTCCCTCTAGAAAGGAGTAATTACTTTGACAGAAAAGCTCTGAGTATTGCTGAGACATAACGTAATCTCACTTAACCATTGCGAGTGAACATGATTGAAAAGGGACGCTGAAATTGAATAAGTAGAACGGAGGAGCTAACAAAGTTTCTTGCTGACTTACGTTCTTACCGACTAGCTAAATAAGCCGTGCAAAAACCACTGTTTATCTGGCGTTCTAAATATCCAGAGCCACCGACCGTTTTCGCTGTGAGCAATAAAGTAGTCACGAATGACCTTCTCTCCGTCCCACCAGCCAGACACAATGCGCTCTGGGCCTTGAGATAAGGTGACGCTTTCGGTTAAGGCTTCGGGCTCTGGCAGTAAAATACTGGGCCTGAGCCGCTGTTGAACGACGCTGAGAGCTATGGTTTGTGGGGGTGTTTGCCTTTTTGTCACAGACTTACTCAGTGTTGGGAGCGAATACTGATTGGCCTTTTCTGGCCTTGGGTCGTGCTGTATTTTTGGTGTTTGAATACAGGCTTGTCCAAGCTTTGCTTGCAGTAGTGAGAGCAAATCTAACGCGGCAAGTGTTCCGGTATTACCATCAAAAAGATCATGGTAGGCCATTTGGGGTTCTCCATGACAAACCAAGCTGAGGGTCAGTCCTTGAACCGGTGCGGTGAGCTTGAGTGACTCTAAGGTGAGATGAGTAAGGTTCGCCCATTTTTCAGCAAGGTAATCACCTTGTGCCGAATAAAAAGAGACAGGGTGATCGTCTTTATCTCTTAGGTGTAAAGTCAGAGTTAACTCGAAAGCCACTCGATCGCGTAGCTTCAAAAAACATTCGAGTTGATTCAGTAATTTCAGCAACGGCTTTTCGATAAATAGGATGTTTTCAATATCAAACAATAGCTCCAAATATTGCTGGAAATTCTCTGGTGGATGATAGAAATCAATCGGGTGCTTGAACTGGCCGTTAAGGCGACCGACATAATTCACCAAGTCGATATCAAAGCGGCGTGCGACCTCTTGCAAAGGCAGCTTTAATAAGTCTTCAACGGTATTGATACCGACACGGTTCAGGCGTTCCACTTGCTTGGTCGGTAGCTCACTGGAAATTAATGCTTGTTGATTGACCCAAGTTTTCATCTGCTCAATATTGTTTGTTGCTTGGTTGATCGCTTGCTTACCCAAAAGGATCGCAGAAAGCGGCGAATAACCCGTAGCGAAGCTGAACTGGATATTGAGCGTTTCTAAGTGGCTTTTGAGCTCATGCCAGTAGTTATCTAGCCCGTCGTAAAGTGACAGCATGTTAGAGGCTTTAATCAACAAACCATTAGGTGGCAATAACGCCATGTCGGAAGTGACCAGATACGCCCATTGAGCGATCTCTTTAAGCTTACTTTTCTCCAGTTCAATACTGTAAGGGTGGACGTGTAAGTTGTGGCACAAAGCTGCTGCAGACCCTAAGCCCATACCAAGCGAAATTCCCGATTGCAGCGCAGCTGGGTTTGCTTGCAGTACATGGTGATCTTTTTCATCCACGATGATAATAGGTTGTTCGCGTGAGTCTTCGCTCGAACCCAATTCATTAGAGTTAAACAAGGTATCCAACTGCAGAGATGGAAAGTGCAGATAAAGCCACAACATACGTTAGCCTTGCTTCGCAATAGGAAAAGCCAGCACAGTGTTACCAGACAAAGCGCGGTCTGAATTGTCTTCATAAACGACTTTCTCTGTGAGTAACGGCCAGTAGTGTGTCATGTCTAGAATAAAGCTGCCATACGACCAGCTGCCTTTTCTCTTAGTCACTTCAACCTTTAATCCCTGCGCGTGAGAAGAGAGTTTCATGCTTAAGGAAACGGGCAGGGATAATTGATTATGGCTGGTGGCTTTAAAGTGAAACTGCAGGCACTTACCGGTTTCACTGGCTGCTTGTAGGCGCTTTGTTTGGTGTATTTCTAGATCGGCTCCCCATAGCAATACAGAGTGACAAGCGCCGCTTTTGAGGCACTGCTCAGCTGCCCACAACGCATCGAGATCGCGTTGAGGCTGGATAACGAGAATGTTTTCTAATTCAATGCCTTGGCTGTTAAAAAACTCAGCACAGATCTTCCCTGGCGGGTTAATGAATATGGCCAGTTTTTGCGAGTTTTGTTGAGATAAATAGGGCGTCAGTAGGCGAAGCTCGCCGATCCCTTGTTGTGATTCAACTTCAATAACGCCGTGCGTCGGGAAGCCGCCATCAAGCTGTTTATCCAGTTGAGGATAGCCTGTTGAAGTGGTGCTTCCTTGCGTTGTTGATTGTAACCCTTTCCAGATTAGCTGGCGGTCTTGTAAGTTTTTTATTAGTTCATGCATAATTAAATACCTGTATATTTATACAGTATATTTAACAATGGAAAAGATGCAAAGAGAAATGATGAAAATTAGCGGCAGTAATAGTTGATTGATTTAGATACAAAAAAAGCCGCTATGGAAGCGACTTTTTACTATTGGTCAATGATATCAGTTACTTAGGTTGAACATCGATACATTGGCCATTAATGTCTGTCACACTTGGGTTCATTAAGTGTAGGTACAGTGGGATGATGTCGAGTGGCGTTTTCAGCTTGTTCGCATCTTCACCTGGGTACGCTTTTGCACGCATACGTGTTTGAGTACCACCTGGGTTGATCGCATTAACACGGATGTTTGTGTCTTCAAGCTCATCCGCTAAGATCTGCATCATCCCTTCGGTAGCAAACTTAGAAATCGCGTAAGTGCCCCAGAATGCACGGCCAGAGTGACCAACGGTAGAAGAGGTGAATACGATACGACCTGCTTCTGCTTTTTTAAGTGCAGGTAGCAGAGCTTGAGTCATCAAGAACTCAGACTTCACATTGATCTGCATAACATCATCAAAGGTTTCTTCATCAATCTGCTCAAACGGGCTCAGAGTGCCAAGAACGCCAGCATTATGAAGTAGGCCGTCTAAACGACCGAACTGTGATTGAATGGTTTCAGCCATATCAACGTAGTTCTGCTTTGTCGCACCTTTTAAATCCAATGGGATAATTGCAGGCTGCGGGTAACCAGCGCTTTCGATTTCATCGTAAATGAATTCTAGGTTTTTAACATTGCGGCCTAACAGAATGACAGTTGCGCCATGTTGAGCGAAGCTTAGTGCAGCTTGGCGACCAATGCCAGCACCGGCACCTGTAACCAAAATTACTTTATCTTTGAGGGCATCTGTAGAGATTGGGTAATCCACTGTGCTTATCCTTCTTTCTTTTATTATGTTCGTCATTCCATTGATGTTTAATCACACAGATAACCGCAGGAATGATGAGAAATTCTTGGTAATCGTGACAAGATGGTTACAATACACTAATTCATACAATAGGGGATATGACATTGGAATTTTTGTTGGACTACGGCTTGTTTTTAGCCAAGATTGCGACCGTTGTAATCGCCATCATTGCAATTTTAGTCATTGCTAAATCTGTGGGTGGAAAATCAAGCGCGATTAAAGGTGAGCTGGAAATCACGAACCTATCTGAACACCATAAACAGACGATTGAACAATTAGAGCACCATCTACACGATGATGCTTTCATCAAAGCCCGTGATAAAGCAGAAAAGAAAGCGGAAAAAGAGAAAGTAAAATCACGCGGTAAAGAAGTGAAGAAAGCAGCGAAAGAGGGTGAGCTTGATAGCAAGCGTGAACCACATCTATTCGTTCTTGATTTTAACGGCAGCATTGATGCGAAAGAAGTGGCTTCATTGCGTGAAGAGGTAACGGCGGTTCTGGCTGTGGCTCGTGAAGGCGATGAAGTCTTACTTAAGCTTGAATCTGGCGGTGGCATGGTTCATGGCTATGGTCTGGCGTCTTCTCAACTTGATCGTATCAAAGCGGCTGGCCTGCCTTTGATTATCTCGGTAGACAAAGTAGCAGCAAGCGGTGGTTACATGATGGCATGTATCGCAGACAAAATCGTATCAGCACCTTTTGCTATCGTTGGTTCTATTGGCGTGATTGCTCAACTACCAAACTTCAATAAACTGCTTAAAAAGCACGACATTGAGTTTGAACAGCTAACTGCGGGTGAGTACAAGCGCACACTGACTATGTTTGGTGAGAACAGCGATAAAGCACGTGAGAAGTTCAAAGAAGAGCTAGAAGAGACACACGGCTTATTCAAAGACTTCATTCGTGACCATCGTCCAGCGCTAGACCTTGATAAGGTTGCAACGGGTGAGCACTGGTTTGGTACACAAGCACATGAACTTGGGCTGGTGGATGAGATCCGTACTTCTGATGACTTAGTTGTTGAAGCATGCAAAGACAAGACGGTTCTAGCGATTCACTATGTACAGAAGAAAAAGCTGTCAGACAAGCTAGCTGGCGTGGCAGGTAAATCTGCAGACAGCGTGCTGATGAAGCTGATTGAACGCGGTCAAAAGCCGATTGTTTAAGCTTATTTAGTTCGAGCCTTAAAAAGAAAGCGCATAAGTCATCAGACTTATG
>NZ_MAKD01000052.1:0-4966 GCF_001691235.1 Vibrio sp. ZF57
CAGTGGTGGCACGTTACACGTCATTGACCCGGATCACGACCAAGCCGGTTTTATTGCACAAACCATCACCACCGCCGAAGGTGGTCAGTTCAATATCAACGCACACGGCCATTGGTCATACAACATTGACAATGATAAAGTCCAACATTTAGGTGCAGGGGAAAGCTTCCAGCAAACCTTTACCGTTGAATCTATTGATGGCAGTGCTAAAAAAGATATCACAGTGACCGTTCACGGCACCAATGATGCGCCCGTCGCATCAGCTGAAGTACGTTTAGCGAATGGCTTAGAAGATAATAAAATTGTCCTTACCCCAGCACAGCTACTGGCTAATACTAGCGATGTTGATGACAACGATATTGGCAAATTATCCATTGAAAACCTACAGGCTGACCACGGTTCGATATTAATTAATGGCGATGGCACATTCACCTTTACCCCAGAAAAAGACTACAACGGAGCGGTGCACTTTAGCTATGATGTCAAAGATGCCCACGGTGGTGTGACACACACTGGCGCATCAACGATGCTCTCGGCTGTTGGCGATAAAGCCCAAATCGCTGGCGTTGATACTGGTTCAATAACCGAGAATACCGCTGGCGTTAACATGTCTCCCGATTATGCCCAACCTGGCATAGCCACACTTGGCAATACAACACTCTATGCGGATGGTAAGCTGACCATTACAGACCCTGATACGGGTGAGTCTATTTTTGAAAAGCAAGGCAGCAATGGTTACGACTATCACGGTACCTATGGAGATCTGATTTTACAAAATGATGGTACATGGCATTATCACGCCGATGCCGGACATAGAGCCGCTATTGGTGGCGTAGCAACAACGCGTGGCACTGCAATTGACCAGCTTGGTGAAGGGCAAAGCCTAACCGATACGATTACAGTCCATTCAAAAGATGGTACAACACACGATATTGTCATCACCATTCACGGCAGTAACGACAGACCTTACTGTTCATCTGAAGTTGTACTTGCAAATGGCAGTGAAGATACACGCCAAACCTTAACCACTGCGCAACTATTAGCGAATACCGTCGATGTGGATGCCAATGACGCCGGTAAGCTAACCATTGAAAACCTCCATGTCGACCATGGCTCTATTCTAAACAATGCCGATGGTACGTTTACGTTTACCCCAGAGAAAGACTATAACGGCGATGTACACTTCAGCTATGACGTTAAGGATGCACACGGTGGTGTGACCCACACCAGCGCAACCACCAACTTAGCTGCGGTTAACGACAACCCTGATGTGACGCCTTTAACAGACAGTGTCAGTGAGGGGGCCGATAATCATCACACCCTCAATCTGCTAGTAGGTGCCACAGATAAAGACGGCGACGCTTTAACTATCAGTCACCTTGAATATGCCATCGATGGTCAACCTCAGTCGGGCCAACTTCCAACGGGCATTACCTTAGATGCTGATGGGCATACGTTAATTGTTGATGCCACTGATCCCGCATTTAATCATTTGGCCAATGGTCAGTCGCAACAAATCGCTATCACTTATCAAGTAGAAGATGGCCATGGTGGAAGTACGCAACAAACCGCCACGCTTACGATTGCCGGGACAGATGATAAAGCCACACTGGTTTCTAATGTCATTCAGCTCACTGAAACACAAGCGCTGGATAGCGAATTTAAATCCTATAGAGGCCAGCTTCAGCTGATTGACCCTGATAGTGGCGATAACACTCAGTTTGTTTTTAGCGGTAAATATTTAGGTCAAGGGTTTGCACCTGGTTACCTTGATGTTTGGCCTAATGGCACTTATCAATTCAGATTAAATACAGGTACCAATCATCATCCGGACGATCTAATCAGTAGCCTACATGCTGGCGAGTCGATGGAGCTCCCCTACGAAGTCGAAACCACTGATGGTCAGAAGCTCACCATTATGGTGAAAGTGACCGGTGAAGATAACCAAGCAAAAATTGCAGTGACGCCCTACTCCAGCCTAAATAATCATGTTTACGAAGATCATACTTCCTTTGGCAATACCACCAATCAGCTCAGCAGTGGTGGCACGTTACACGTCATTGACCCGGATCACGACCAAGCCGGTTTTATCGCACAAACCATCACCACCACCGAAGGTGGTCAGTTCAATATCAACGCACAAGGCCATTGGTCATACAACATTGATAATGATAAAGTCCAACATTTAGGCGCAGGGGAAAGCTTCCAGCAAACCTTTACCGTTGAATCTATCGATGGCAGTGCTAAAAAAGATATCACAGTGACCGTTCATGGCACCAATGATGTGCCCATAGTCGCCTCGGTGATTTCGGGTCAAACAGCGACAGAAGATGGGGCATTTGCCTTCTCCGTTCCTGCGGGCACGTTTGATGATAACGACGCGAAAGACTCACTCACACTGAGTGCAGGCTCATTGCCAGGCTGGTTAAGCTTCGATCCCACAACCGGCACTTTTACCGGCACACCGACGAACTCGGATGTCGGCACCACACAAGTGACGGTCACTGCGACTGACGCACATGGCGCGACCGTCAGCACGGCCTTTGATCTCGTCGTGAACAACACCAATGACGCACCGACCTTAAACCCGATTGCTTCTGTGAGTGTCGATGAAGACGGACAACAGGCGACAGGTCAGCTAAGCGCGACGGATCCCGATACAGGTGACAGTCTGACCTATAGCGTGGCCTCGCCGGTGGCTGGTTTAACCCTCAATGCCGACGGTTCCTATAGCTTTGATCCGTCCAATGCAGCCTATCAGTCACTGCCTGATGGTCAGACACAAACCGTGACTATCCCTGTCACGGTCACCGACTCGGCCGGCGCGACCGATACCCAGAATCTGACCATCACGATGACCGGCACCAATGACGTCGCTCGTATTTCTGGGGTTGATACAGGGACTGCGACTGAAGATAGCGGTTCTCATGGCTCCAATAATTTGATTGTCAGTGGGCAGCTTCGCGTCGCAGATTGGGATTCTGGTGAGGGCATGTTTACAGTCACTGGTCAGTCTAATCATCAGGCAGGGCTTCATGAGCGTGGCACACTAGTGGCAGGTGACCATGGTCTCGGGCAGTTTGTCGTGCATGCGAATGGTGCTTGGACGTTTATTGCAGATAATACGAGTACCAAGATACAGTCACTGACCGAAAAGGAGACCATTCAAGAAACCTTCACTGTACATTCTAAAGACGGTACCGCTCATACCATCACTGTAGATATTGTAGGAACAAATGATGCTCCTGTCGTTTCATCAAACGTGACTTTAGCGGCGGGCACCGAGGATACCGCAGTCACATTGACTGAAGCGCAACTGCTGGCCAATACCTCAGATGTTGATCATGGTGAAACCGCGCTGCTCAGTGTGCATAACCTCAGTGCAGACCACGGCACGATCACCGACAACAAAGACGGTACTTACACCTTCACGCCGGATGCGGATTACAACGGGGCCGTCCATTTTACCTACGACGTGCAAGACCCGCAGGGCGCGACAGTCGCTGCCTCTGCATCAATGAGCCTAGCTGCTGTGGCAGATACACCGATCGTGAATGTTGATATCGCGGATACGGCGGACAATGTTTTGAATGCCAGCGAATCTGGGGCGGCCACTATATCAGGGTCGCTTGATCCGAGCGTGGCTTCCACACTGGATCGCATTGAAATCACCGATGGCACAACGACGGTCACCGTCGACAAGGCCAATATCACCGTTGCTGCAGACGGCACCTATCAAACAACCGCAGATCTTTCCTCCTTAAAAGACGGAACGCTCACTGTGACGGCGCATGCGACAAGTCATGACGGTACAACCGCAACCTCGACTGACACGATTATCAAAGATAGCGTGGCCACCATCCACGATAATAACGCCAGCATGAACGAAAATCAGCCGGGGATTCATGGCAACTTGATTGTTGATGACGAATCCGGTGTTCAAGTGACCGGCGGGCTGGGCGAACAACAGGGCAACTACGGCAAGTTCGTGATCCATGCTAATGGCTCCTATACCTATACTCCCGATGCTCGGGCGCAAGCACTAAGCCTCAATGAGCATCAGCAAGAAACCTTCACGTTTACGGTCACTGACAAAGCTGGGAATACCGCGACAGAAACCTTCCAAATCACGCTGACAGGGCGTAATGATGGGCCAGTGATTACGAATACAGTGAGCGACTCACAGGGCGCTACAGTAGAAGATGGTGCCACGAGAGTCAGCGGCCAGTTGTCTGCGAGTGATGTGGATACGGGTGACCAACTGTCTTGGGAGGTCGTTGGCAGTGGTTCAAATCCTGGTAAAGGGAACTATGGGAATCTGGCGGTCGTTCCTTCGACCGGCCAGTGGGTTTATCGTCTGGATCAGGGCGCTCATACGCAGGCGCTTGGAGATGGCGAACAAAAACAAGAGACATTCACTCTTAGGGTGACCGACAGTTATGGGGCCAGCGTCGAGCAGACTGTTGTGGTCACTGTGACAGGCACAAACGATACACCAGTGGTTTCATCGAGTGTGACTTTAGCGGCGGGCACCGAGGATACCGCAGTCACATTGACTGAAGCGCAACTGCTGGCCAATGCCTCAGATGTTGATCATGGTGAAACAGCGCAGTTAAGTGTGCATAACCTCAGTGCAGACCACGGCACCATTAACGATAACCAAGACGGCACCTATACCTTCACGCCAGATAAAGACTATAACGGCGATGTACACTTCAGCTATGACGTTAAGGATGCACACGGTGGTGTGACCCACACTGGCGCATCAACGACGCTCTCGGCTGTTGGCGATAAAGCCCAAATCGCTGGCGTTGATACTGGTTCAATAACCGAAAACAGCGCGGGTGTCGACATGTCACCCGACTATGCTCACTCAGGCATCGCCACACTTGGCAATACAACACTCTATGCTGATGGCAAGCTGACCATCACAGACCCCGATGTAGGCGAGTCAGGATTTGAACGC
>NZ_MAKD01000053.1:0-262 GCF_001691235.1 Vibrio sp. ZF57
AGGTGTGACCTACGATGGTGGCGACGGTATCCTTACTGACAATGGCAACGGTACATACACCTTCGCACCGAATGAAAACTTCAATGGTGACGTAAACTTCGGTTTTGATGTGTCTGACGGCACCGATACGGTCTCTGCCAACATCGATGTGAGTGTTACAGCGGTTGATGATGCGCCAGTGTCTGGCGACCTAGCGTACTCAATCGACGAAGATGGTTCGATTCGTCTAAGCCAAGAGCAATTGCTATCGCAAGCGTCAGAT
>NZ_MAKD01000054.1:0-623 GCF_001691235.1 Vibrio sp. ZF57
CACAATAATTCATCAATCTTAATTAGATCACATTTTTACTTTAATTGGTATTAGATTCAGAAAGCAAAAAGGCTCTAGCATTTCTGCTAGAGCCTTAAATATGGCAGGGGTGGAGAGATTCGAACTCCCAACACGCGGATTTGGAATCCGCTGCTCTGCCAATTGGAGCTACACCCCTAAAACTTTCATTACTTCAGATTCGAAAAAACCTCGCACTAGGCGAGGTTATCGAATAAGTGGCGGAGTGGACGGGACTCGAACCCGCGACCCCCGGCGTGACAGGCCGGTATTCTAACCAACTGAACTACCACTCCGCAGTGGTCAACTCACTAAGTGAGCGTCCATATCTCCAGGTCGGTCAACCTAAAGATTTAATTTAAAGCCTGGCGATGTCCTACTCTCACATGGGGAAGCCCCACACTACCATCGGCGCTATTGTGTTTCACTTCTGAGTTCGGCATGGAATCAGGTGGGTCCACAATGCTATGGTCGCCAAGCAAATTTTAAAATTCGGAAAGCTTATCTAAAAGTATTTCTCTTCAAACTCATTCAAGCGTTTGGTATTTCTATTGAGTCCACAAAACCCCTTGGGTGTTGTATGGTTAAGCCTCACGGGCAATTAG
>NZ_MAKD01000054.1:633-796 GCF_001691235.1 Vibrio sp. ZF57
GCTGAAGGCAAAATAATCTGGAAAGCTATTAAAAGTTCTTACGTAAACTCATTCAAGTGTTCTTGTTTGCCTCTGCTTTTTAAAGCGGAAACAACAGTTTTGAGTCCATCAAAACCCCTTGGGTGTTGTATGGTTAAGCCTCACGGGCAATTAGTACAGGTTA
>NZ_MAKD01000055.1:0-229 GCF_001691235.1 Vibrio sp. ZF57
ATGATCTGATCGTAGCTTTAAGCATTAGTTCCCTGATTTAGGAAACAAAGCCTTTCCATTGTGACGCTCTGAAGGCGTGACATAATTCAGCTTACTGTGCTTGTGCTCCGTGTTGTACCAGCGTACGAAGGCTTCAACCCAACTTCGACTACTGTCGATTGTTTCAAAGCCCTTTGTTGGCCAGCTTGGCATGTACTTTACCGTGCGGAACAATGACTCAACATACGGG
>NZ_MAKD01000056.1:0-199950 GCF_001691235.1 Vibrio sp. ZF57
CATGGATGTTCGGCCTTTTTCTATAACAAGATCAATTACTTTTGATGTTCAGGGTCATCGTCTAATGCGTGACTCGGTAAAGCATTCCAAACCGCCTTAACTAACGTTGCCAACGGGATAGCAAAGAACACGCCCCAGAATCCCCACAGTCCACCAAACACTAACACGGCAACAATAATGGCCACTGGGTGCAGGTTCACCGCTTCAGAGAAAAGAACAGGAACGAGCACGTTACCATCTAGCGCTTGGATAATACCGTAAGCGAGAAGCAACCAGTAAAACTGAGGCTCTAATCCCCACTGGAACAGGCCTACAATCGCCACAGGAACAGTCACAGCTGCCGCGCCGATATAAGGGATCAGTACCGAGAAGCCAACCGCGACAGCCAACAAGACTGAATAACGCAGATCCAGAATCGCAAAGGTTACGTAGCTGACACCACCAACAATTAAAATCTCTAAGACTTTACCGCGAATGTAGTTCGAGATTTGCTGGTTCATCTCTTCCCATACTTTGGTCGCTAAACGACGATTTCGAGGAAGTACACCGCTCGCCATTCTGATCATCTCTTCTTTGTCTTTTAACAAGAAGAAAATAAGCAGTGGTACAAGAATCAAGTAAACCGCTAAGGTCGCTAAGCTCACAAGAGAAGCAAGAGAACCTTTGACAACACTTTCACCAAAACCTAACGCTTTGTTCTTGGCGTTAGACATAATGGACTCAACGATCTGCAGGTTAGCTAATTCTGGATAGCGTTCAGGAATCGTCGCAATGAAGTTTTGCAAGCTGCCATACATGCTTGGGATATCATTAATTAGATTGCCCACTTGTTGCCAAATGGTTGGTACCAAGCCAAAGATCGCAAGTAGCATCACGCTAAAGAACATCATGATCACCAACATCACCGAAGGCGTTCTTGGAACACCGAGTCTTTGAAGTTGGGTAACAGGCCACTCAAGCAAATAAGCCAACACAATCGCAACCAAGAGTGGTGCAATTAGGTGACCAAAGAAGTAGATCGTAATAAAGCCGAAGAGAATGATGGCAACCAAACTGACAGCATGGGGATCAGAGAAACGTCGTTTATACCAACGATTGACCATTTCAAGCATCTGACTGCAATTCCTTTTTAGTGACGAGGAGATGATGGTAATTAGAGCAAACCTCAGTGATGACGTCATAGGCTTGCTTAGACAAATAAGTAACAATATCTTTCATCGAACTGTTATCAGACACATAAATTGACAATGACTGCCCTACTTCTAACTTTACACTGTGACGCTTGGCTAATAATAGCGCCATTGGACAGCGCTCTTGGCGTAAATCTAGAATATTAGGTGTCATTCTTGAGCTCGATGCTTATTATAAGGGTCGTATTGTAATCTGTTTTTGAAAACGCGCCATCATTCATTCATCCTCCTTCATGATAGCGCACGCACTTGGCAAAGGTTAAATCAGATAAAGAACCAATTTCCATTGCACTTGTCTTACTGTCAGAAGAAACGGAGTATTACTGACTAATATGTTTAAACGCGCTCGCTCAATTGCTTGCTTATGCATCGCAGCTACATTAAGCACCCCAACTATGGCGAATACCAATAGTTTGGAGCTACCAGATATCGGTACCGCTGCTGGCGGCACACTCACTATCGACCAAGAGCTTATCTATGGTGATGCCTACATGCGCATCATCAGAAGTAGCCAGCCTATCGTAAACGACCCAGTTCTAAATCTATATATTGATACTCTTGGCCATCGTCTGGTCGCGAACGCAAATGATGTAAAGACACCTTTCCAGTTCTTTATGATCCGTGACCGCAACATCAACGCCTTTGCTTTCTTTGGTGGTTATGTTGCTTTGCACTCAGGTCTATTCCTGCATGCACAATCTGAAAGTGAATTAGCTTCTGTATTAGCGCACGAAATCGCGCACGTAACCCAACGTCACTTAGCGCGTAGTATGGAAGACCAAGCGCGCCGCTCTCCAGCAACCATTGCAGCGCTAGCAGCCTCTGTATTACTGGCAATTGCAGCTCCTGAAGCCGGCATTGCAGCCCTAACGGCAACGACTGCGGGTAATATGCAAAGCCAAATCAACTACACCCGTAGTAATGAAAAAGAAGCCGACCGCTTTGGTATCAACACGCTAGCAAAAGCTGGGTTTGATGTGAATGCGATGCCACGTTTCTTTGGCCGTTTAGCTGATGAATATCGCTATGCGAGCACACCACCGCCAATGCTACTGACTCACCCATTACCAGAAGACCGAATTACCGATTCACGTGCTCGTGCTCGTAGTTACCCGCCACTGAAACTGGCTCCCTCTCTGGACTACCACCTAGCAAGAGCCCGCATTGTTGCGCGCTATGCTGGCATTAATAATGATGCTGCTCTTGATTGGTTTGAGCGTCAGCTAAAGAAAGCCCCTAAAGCTTTGGTTCCGTCATTAGAATATGGCCAAGCACTGGTTTACCTAGACTCTAAAAAATTAGACAAAGCAGAGCCCATCCTGAACAAGCTGATTAACAGCGATCCAACCAACCTGTTTTATCTAGATGCTATTTCGGATCTGCACATCGAGAAGAAGCAGCCTGAGATTGCGATTAAAGAACTTAAATCGGCACTGGTTCGTCAACCAAACAACCCGGTTCTGACCATTAACTACGCCAACGCACTGATTGAAAATGAAGATCTTCAAGAAGCGGTTCGCGTATTGCAGCGTTACACGCACGATAACCCGAATGACACCAATGGCTGGCACTTACTTTCAAAAGTAAATACGAGCCTTGGTAATAGCGACGAAGAACTGGCTGCTCGTGCAGAAATTTTGGCACTGCAAGCCAACTGGAACAAAGCGATTCAGTACTACACGCAAGCAAGCCAAATCGCAGAATTAGGAAGCCTAAAACAAGCACGCTACGACGCTCGAATTGATCAGCTAATGATTCAACGAGAGCGCTTCTTGTCGCTACAATAGAGTGTTTACTGGTAACAGCTCGTTACCAGAATAAAAAGAAAGCTCAACGTTACACAAAAAAGAAGTCACCCCTGGTGGCTTCAGCTAAACAACTAAATCAAAAATAATAATGAGGAAGAACCATGTCTGTCGTGATTTATCATAACCCACGCTGCTCAAAGAGCCGTCAAACTCTAGAAGTGCTTCAGGAAAACGGCGTACAGCCAGAGGTCATCAAATACCTGGAGACTCCGTTAACAGTTGAACAGCTGAAAGTACTGTTCACTCAGCTTGGTTTTGACAGTGTTCGCGACATGATGCGCACCAAAGAAGCGGACTACAAAGAAGCAAACCTTGGCGATGCTTCAGTTACTGATGAAGATCTTTTCGCCGCGATGGCAACCAATCCAAAACTGTTTGAGCGCCCAGTCGTTGTCGCGAACAACAAAGCAAAAATTGGTCGTCCACCAGAGCAAGTGCTAGAGATTCTGTAATCCAATATGAGCATTAACATTCTTGTTCTTTATTACAGTCGCCACGGCAACACACAAGCTCTAGCAAGGCAGATTGCACGAGGG
Organism: Vibrio sp. ZF57; assembly: GCF_001691235.1. Classification (NCBI taxonomy): domain Bacteria; kingdom Pseudomonadati; phylum Pseudomonadota; class Gammaproteobacteria; order Vibrionales; family Vibrionaceae; genus Vibrio; species Vibrio sp. ZF57. Next base: position 3,535 of record NZ_MAKD01000056.1, read on the forward strand.
GTTGAATCCATCCCGAACTGCGAAGCTATGCTAAGGACGGTGAACGACGTGTACACAGTAGAAGAGCAGCCTGATTCGCGTTATCAACCAACCGATCCTATTGCCTCGTTACAAGAACTTCGATCTTGTGATGGTTTGGCGCTAGGCAGTCCGGTTTGGTTTGGTAACATGGCCGGGCCAATGAAGCACTTTTGGGATAGCACGACATCAATGTGGATCAATGGTGATCTCATCGATAAGCCAGGTTGTGTATTTACCTCTTCTTCATCATTGCATGGTGGTCAAGAGACAACACAACAAAGCATGATGTTGCCCCTGCTTCATCACGGCATGTTAGTCGTGGGCATCCCCTACTCAGAACCGGCGCTGCACACCACTCAAACTGGTGGTACGCCTTATGGTGCAAGCAGTACTGGAGAGAGCGCTTCACTTAGCAAAGAAGAGATTGAGTTGGCGCAAAACCTAGGTAAACGCCTAGCGCGCATCGCAATAAATCAGAAGGGAATTTCTCAATGATGTATATGCCAGAGAAGGCTATGTCTCCCAAAACCAAGCTATTTCGCTACCTTGCTTTAGCGGGCAACTTGTCGCTTTTATTCTGGGTGGTGGCTTGGCAGATGACGCTTTCACCGCACCCTCATCTCAGTAATGTCACACTGGCGATTGCTTGGGCTATCCCGCTGTTATTGCCATTACCGGGCATTTTAGCAGGAAAACCTTATACGCACGCATGGGCAAATTTCGTCTTGATGCTCTATTTCCTACACGCATTAACTATCTTGTATGTAGACGATGGTGAACGTTTATTAGCGGCTGTAGAACTGCTTCTGACGACTCTAGGTTTCGCGGGCAATATCTTATTTACTCGCTTTAGAGCCAAAGAGTTAGGCATCAAGTTGAAGCGTCTTTCTGAAGTAGAAAAGAGAGAGAAAGCTAAGTTCGAGCAATAATATTGAGCCCATGCTTTTAAACTGACCGCTTACAAACAAAAAGCCCTGCGAGATTGCTCTTGCAGGGCTTTTTTCAAGTTTTCATTTCAATCAGTCATGTCAGCTGACAATTATGAGCGAACCCACTCGTATACCAAGCTTGGCTTAGCATGTACTGGCGCAGTGATGGTTAGATCTTCTGTACTAGAATCCTCTAACGTTGCGTCAGGCGTATTCGTTAGCTCAGCATCCTCAGATATCTCGTTGCCCTTAATCACTTGTACGCCTGAGTCAGTTTCGTCACCAACGACTTCAGCAGCGTCTGTTGAATCATCACCTACAGACATTGTGTTGTCTTGAGTTTCAAATTCAGGGCTCACTTCAGGCTCAATGTAAGATTCTTCAACCTTCGCGACTTGTCGAATACTTGCTACTTCTTGCTCAAACTCTTGTTGAGTCGACAATAAGTGAATTCGGAAAGTGACTTCGTTGTTCTGAATCTTCAGAATATCTAGGCTTGCCACCGAGTTTAGACGCTTAAGTGCGTTCTCTAACTGGAAGAAGTCTTGAGCATTATTCAGGCTAATAAACTGCGTTAAAATCGATTCTGATGACTCACTCGCTACCGTCACAGCACTTTTTCCTGCGTAGTAGTTACTGATTTGGTCAACTAACTTCTTAGAAGTCGTGTCGCTGTTACCCGATAGTGAACCACTTACAGGCGATGTTGGTGCACTCGTCAATTGACTTGGCTTTTGATCGTATAGAGCCCAACGTAGGCCTGAAGATTGAGCCTTTATCACCAACACAGCATCAACAGGATAACGCTGACTCGCTTTACTGATTGGCGTAACAAAGCTACCCCACAAATCAGAAGTCGCAATACCCGTAATATCGTCAAAGTCACCCACAGGCAGCGTTAGAGGCAAGCCACGCTCTTTTGCGTTAGCTTGTAAGCTAGCTGCTAACTGTGAGTTAGAGTGTTCCCACACGATATTCTTGTCGTAGTTGTCCTCTTCCACCAGCCAAACAAGGATGTTTGAACGCGTGTCAGGCCAGTACGGTAACTGTGCTTGAGTCAATAGCGAACGGATTTGAGCACCGTTAAAACGCATACGCAATGTTGAGTGGTCATTGCTTTCACCAAAACTCATTTGAGACATGTACTGCGAACTCTTGCGCATCGCCTTTTGAATCGTCTCATTCGAAGCGACATCAGTTTGGCCGGTCGCACGTATCAATACCTGCTCCATACCTGTATTTCTTGCCACTTGTTCTGGCTGTTTGTCTTCAGCGTTAATCGCAACTTCAGCACTAAAAATATCTACTTGAGTTAAGGCATAACTCGGAGAGGCTAATAGTCCCATCAACAACAATGCTATGTAGCGCATACTGATCCTAATATTCAAATCTTGTGCCTAGATGATAAGCAACTATGGATTGAGGGGCAAGGTCGATAGCGCCCACTGTGTTTAATAACCACAAAATATCACCTGGCCATGATAAATCGCTCACTTATAAACTGAATTTCTAGGGCTTAGATGGATATAAAACATCATTAAGATAAATAAATTTGATCTATTTGGTGTAGCAATCGATTGCTAAGTGATAGAATCCCGCGAATTTTATTTTTCGCTTTTCATATAACGACCATTTTAAGGACATAACATGAAAAATGCTCTGCAAGGTGCGCAAATGCTGTTTGTAGCATTTGGTGCGCTTGTACTCGTGCCGCTACTAACAGGACTTGACCCCAACGTTGCACTCTTTGGCGCAGGTATCGGTACCCTTTTATTCCAACTTATTACACGCCGTTCAGTGCCAATCTTCTTAGCGTCTTCTTTCGCATTCATCGCGCCTATCATGTTTGGTATTCAAACATGGGGCGTTGGCGCAACCATGGGTGGCCTAATGGCGGCAGGTGTTGTGTATGTATTGATGGGTGCATTGATTAAAGTAAGAGGCGTTGGCTTCATTCATAAGCTACTTCCACCCGTCGTGGTTGGCCCTGTAATCATGGTTATCGGTTTAGGTCTTGCGCCTGTTGCGGTAAACATGGCGCTTGGTAAGACTGGCGACGGCGCAGTTCAGCTCGTTGATGCAGACGCAGCACTGTGGATCTCTTCGATTTCACTGCTAGTAACGATTGTCATCAGTGTATTCTCGAAAGGCTTCCTAAAACTGCTGCCTATCTTTGGTGGTATTGTTGCGGGTTACATCACTAGCTTGGTATACGGCGCGGTAGACTTCACACCAGTGGCTCAAGCGTCTTGGTTGGCACTACCGAACTTCACTGCACCTGAGTTCAACATCAACGCTATCTTCTTCATGGTATTTGTTGCGATTGCACCTGCCGTTGAGCACGTTGGCGACATGCTTGCGATCTCTAACGTAACCGGCAAAGACTACCTTAAGAAGCCAGGCCTGCACCGCACAATCACAGGCGATGGCGTGGCAACAATCGCAGCTTCTATGCTGGGCGCGCCACCAAACACTACTTACAGTGAAGTAACAGGCGCAGTAATGCTGACGAAAGCATTCAATCCAGTAATCATGACTTGGGCTGCTGTTACTGCCATCGTTCTTGCATTAGTTGGTAAGCTAGGCGCACTACTTCAAACGATTCCGGTTCCAGTAATGGGCGGCATCATGATTCTACTGTTTGGCTCTATCGCAACCGTTGGTCTTAACACGCTAATCAAAAACAATGTTGACCTACACAAATCACGTAACCTTGTGATTGTGGGCATTACTTTAGTCTTTGGTATTGGCGGCATGGCCTTTGGTATCGGTGACTTTAGCCTACAGGGCGTAAGCTTGTGCGGTATCGTTGCGATTCTACTTAACCTAGTACTTCCAGAAGAGCTAGGTGACAACACTGTGGTAGATAAAGCTCAAATCGATTAATGAGTCGGTAAGGCTAGATTCCAAAGAATCACAACCTAACAAGATCAAAAAAGGGAGAGCATCGAATGCTCTCCCTTTTTATTAATACGGTTAATTCAGCGAGTTAAGGAACTGTTTAGAGTCACTTAAGCTGAAACCGAATTACTTAGTACCGAAGATCTTATCGCCAGCATCGCCAAGACCAGGAACAATGTAGCCCTTGTCGTTTAGCTTCTCATCGATTGCAGCCGTGTAAAGCTCAACATCTGGGTGCGCTTTTTCTAGAGCAGCGATACCTTCAGGAGCAGCAACAAGCACAAGAATCTTAAAGTGCTTACAACCTTTCTCTTTCATCAGGTCGATAGTCGCGATCATAGAACCACCTGTCGCAAGCATTGGGTCTACCACTAGAGCAATACGCTCATCGATGTTAGATGCAAGCTTGTTGAAGTATGGTACTGGCTCAAGTGTTTCTTCGTCACGGTAGATACCAACAACGCTGATACGTGCACTTGGGATGTGCTCAAGAACGCCGTCCATCATGCCTAGACCAGCACGTAGGATTGGCACTACCGTTACTTTTTTACCTTTAATTTGGTCAACTTCTACTGGACCGTTCCAACCGTTAATCGTCACACGCTCAGTTTCAAAGTCTGATGTCGCTTCGTATGTTAGAAGGCTACCCACTTCTGTCGCTAGCTCACGAAAACGCTTAGTGCTAATCTCACCTTCACGCATCAGGCCAATTTTATGTTTTACTAGCGGGTGTTTCACTTCAACAACTTTCATTTCCAACTCCGGCAATATTTAAACAAACCTGTAGATTATACACGAACTCTAAGGTTATTTCAGAATCTTTATTCTAATAAAAAAAACCGCGCAAACGTTTGCTCTTCATATTCAAGCCCTGTTAGAATAGCGCCGTTTTCACATCCAACTTAAGTTCGAGGACTATCCCGTGAGTGGTAATACTTCTTCTCTAAGCTACAAAGACGCTGGTGTTGATATCGACGCAGGTAATGCACTAGTAGACCGTATTAAAGGTGCTGTTAAACGCACTCGTCGCCCTGAAGTAATGGGCGGTATTGGTGGCTTTGGCGCCCTATGTGAACTTCCAACGAAATACAAAGAGCCAGTACTTGTTTCAGGTACTGATGGTGTTGGTACTAAACTTCGCCTTGCTTTGGATCTGAAAAAACACGACACCATTGGTATCGACCTAGTGGCAATGTGTGTGAACGACTTAATCGTTCAAGGTGGTGAACCGCTATTCTTCCTAGACTACTACGCAACAGGTAAGCTAGATGTAGATACAGCAGCAGACGTTGTTTCTGGTATTGCTGAAGGCTGTGTTCAAGCTGGCTGTGCACTAATCGGTGGTGAAACTGCTGAAATGCCAGGCATGTACGAAGGCGACGACTACGATGTAGCTGGCTTCTGTGTTGGTGTTGTAGAAAAAGCGGACATCATTGACGGCACTAAAGTAGCAGCAGGCGACGCACTTATCGCTGTTGGCTCAAGTGGTCCACACTCAAACGGTTACTCTTTAATTCGTAAAGTCCTAGAAGTTTCTGGTGCTGATAAGAGTGAAGAACTAGAAGGTCGCACTATCGGTGAGCACCTACTAGAACCAACTAAGATTTACATCAAATCGGCACTTAAGATGATTGCAGAGCATGACATTCATGCTATCTCACACATCACAGGTGGTGGTTTCTGGGAAAACATCCCACGCGTACTTCCTGAAGGTACTAAAGCAGTCATTGATGGCAAGAGCTGGGAATGGCCTGCTATCTTCAACTGGCTACAAGAGAAAGGTAACGTGGAGACATTCGAAATGTACCGCACTTTCAACTGTGGTGTAGGCCTAGTTGTTGCTCTACCTAAAGATCAAGCAGACGCTGCTGTTGAACTACTGAAAGCTGAAGGCGAAAACGCTTGGGTTATCGGTGAGATCGCAAACGCTGAAGCTGGCGAAGAGCAAGTTGAAATTAAATAAGTGATACGCTCACTTACTTAGTTAATCAATGAGGACCTAATGGTCCTCATTTTGCTATTTAGCCCGCAGAAAACCTTAGTTTATGTAGGTACATTGTAAACAATTCAGTTAATCAATCGTATGACCCACTCTATGAAAAACAATCACTCAAATAAAACCAGTCACTCTCAGAAAAACATCGTTGTGTTAGTTTCAGGAAGCGGAAGTAACTTACAGGCTATTTTAGATGCCTGCGATAGCGATATGATTGATGCATCGGTTAAAGCTGTCTTCTCAAACAAAGCAGAGGCTTTTGGATTAGAACGAGCGAAAACCGCAGGTGTTGACGCTCATTCAGTGAATCCAAAAGACTTTGGTTCACGTGAAGAGTTTGACCATGAATTGATGGTTCAGATCGATGCTTACCAGCCAGATTTAATCGTACTCGCTGGCTACATGCGAATCCTGAGTTCAGAGTTTGTTCGTCACTATGCAGGGAAAATGGTCAACATCCACCCTTCTCTGTTGCCGAAATACCCAGGCCTACACACCCACCAGCGTGCCATTGATGCGCAAGACAAAGAACACGGTACTAGCGTCCACTTTGTTACCGAGGAGCTCGATGGCGGCCCTGTGATCTTGCAAGCTAAGGTGCCGGTATTTGAAGATGATGATGCTGATATGTTGGCAAGCCGAGTGCTGACTCAAGAACACTGCATTTACCCTATGGTCTGCAAGTGGTTCGCGGAAGACCGTTTATCAATGGTCAATGGACAGGCTGTGTTAGACGGTAAAGCATTAGGTAAACACGGTTACGCAGAAGAGTAATTCGTCAAACGACTCTCAGACAACAAATTGCTGAAAAACAAAAAGGCCGCTTACTGACTGGTTAGTGCAGTAAGCGGCCTTCGTTTGTTCGGGTTCAAGCAATACGATCTACAGCATTAGCTTAATGGCTCTGTCGGTGCTTGGCTCGCTACCTTTTTCGGCGCATAAGCAACATCTTCTAACGCTTGATGGTTGTTGCCAATCAGCTCACCAAAATGAAACAGTGCGTATTCGCCCGGCTTCATTCTAAACCACTGTTCATTGTCCGTAAGAGGTTGAGTTGCTACCACCGTCACCACATCATTTGGCGTAGTCTCTTCTTGGAAGTTTATCTCAACATCTTCATCAATCAGGCTCGCTTTACCAAAAGGTGCGCGCCTTGTTATCCAGTACAAATGGTTAGTACAGTAAGTCATCACGTACTCACCATCACTCAACAACATGTTGAAAACGCCTTTCTCTCGGAGCTGGTCACAACATTCCGCTACGAAGCGAAACATACCTTCCATATCTTGAGGTGGCTCAGGGAAACGCTCTTCAAGTTGTTTGAGTAGCCAACAGAAGGAGAGCTCACTGTCTGTCTCGCCAACCGGTCTGAAACGACCACTAATCAGATCGTCGTAATCCGTTAATTGACCATTGTGAGCAAAGGTCCAGTATCGCCCCCAAAGCTCACGAGTAAAAGGGTGTGTATTCTCTAGATTAACACCACCACGGTTCGCTTGACGGATATGACTGACAACGGCTTGGCTTTTAATTGGGTAGTTTTGAACCAACTCAGCGATCTTAGATTCACAGCTAGGGTTAGGATCTTTAAATGTACGAAAACCCTTTCCCTCATAGAAGGTAATACCCCAGCCATCGCGGTGCGGGCCAGTATTGCCTCCACGCTGCATAAGACCAGTAAAGCTAAAACAAATATCAGTTGGCACATTCGCGCTCATACCGAGCAATTCACACATGGTTTAATCTACTCCCTATTAAAACCAATGGAGCCACAAACCTGGGTTCCAAATGTCTGTAAAACTACTATTCCATCTCTTTTTCAACAAGCTGAATCACAATATGAATGATCTTAATGTGAATCTCTTGGATGCGATCTGCGTAACCAAAGTGTGGCACTCGGATTTCGATATCAGCACAACCCGCCATTTTACCGCCATCTTTACCCGTCAATGCAATCGTCTTCATGCCTTTAGCTTGAGCAGTTTCAATCGCTTTTAGAATATTGACAGAGTTACCTGAAGTCGACAGACCAAACAACACATCACCTTTACGACCTACCGCTTCTACATAACGAGAAAATACGTGGTCGTAGCCAAAATCATTACTCACACAAGACAGGTGGCTTGGATCTGAAATCGCAATGCCAGCGTAACCTGGACGGTTTTCACGGTATCGGCCTGTTAGCTCTTCCGCGAAGTGCATCGCATCACAGTGTGAGCCACCGTTACCACAAGAAAGCACTTTGCCTTCTTGTTTGAATGAGTCAGCAATCAGTTTTGCAGCCGCTTCAATTTGAGCAATGTTGTGATCATCACTCAAGAACTTATTCAGAACGTCAGCAGCTTCGTTTAATTCACTTTTGATTAGGTCTTGGTACATAAGGCTTATCTCTTATTTTTTTGACGTAACTTAAAGTACGCGAAATGAGAACTGAGGGTTTTCCCCTCTTTATAACTGAGTTTACCCACAAACATGAAATAGTGTCGACACTTAAGCCCAAAGATTGCAACCTTTATTAGGGTCTCACTGCCGATCCGTCCAAATATTCGCCACCAACCTCTCACAATTAGAACTTTAACTCTATTGAGATCACTTTTTATTCACTTTGGAGTTTTACAAATATTTAATATTTTGTTTACACTTAACTGGTTAGACCTCTTACCTAAAACTTAATAACAATAAGTGATCTCTGAAAAGGAAATCGATCATGAACATATTGCTCTCCCTACTCGGCATGACCGCCATCTTAGGCGTCTGTCTTTACCATAGAGTTAGTCTGGTACGTGCATTAGTTGTATTAACCGGCGCAATGGTAGCATTAACACTGCTTGGCGGCGTGGCTGTTACTGGCTGGCTTTGCTATCTATTAGCCGTTGCGATCTTTGCTGTACCGACCATTCGTCAGACACTGATCAGCCAAAAAGCACTCTCTTTATTTAAGAAAGTTCTGCCAGCGATGTCTCAGACAGAAAAAGAAGCACTAGAAGCTGGCACAGTATGGTGGGAAGCAGAGCTGTTCAAAGGCAAACCTGAATGGAAGAAGCTTCAGAACATTGCTGACCCAAAACTCTCTGAGGCTGAGCAAGCGTTTTTAGATGGTCCAGTAAATACCGTGTGTGAAATGGTCAACGATTACCAAGTGACACATGAGCTTGCTGATTTGCCACCAGAAGTATGGCAATACCTGAAAGACCATAAATTCTTCGCCATGATCATCAAGAAAAAATACGGCGGCTTAGAGTTCTCAGCTTACGCTCAATCTTTGGTTCTACAGAAGTTGACGGGTGTTTCTAGTGTATTGTCATCGACGGTTGGAGTACCTAACTCATTAGGCCCTGGTGAGCTTTTACAACACTACGGTACAGAAGAACAAAGAAACCACTACCTGCCTCGCTTAGCGGAAGGTAAAGAGATCCCTTGTTTTGCTCTGACTAGCCCAGAAGCCGGTTCAGATGCAGGTTCAATCCCAGATTACGGTGTGGTTTGTAAAGGCGACTGGCAAGGCGAAGAAGTACTTGGCATGCGCCTAACTTGGAACAAGCGTTACATCACTCTCGCGCCTGTCGCGACCGTTTTAGGCTTGGCTTTTAAATTGCGTGATCCGGATGGCCTGCTTGGTGACCAAAAAGATCTTGGTATCACTTGTGCGCTTATCCCAACGGATTTAAAAGGCGTAGAGATTGGCAACCGCCACTTCCCACTAAACGTACCTTTCCAAAATGGCCCGACGCAAGGCGACGATATCTTCGTCCCTATCGATTTCATCATTGGTGGCCAGAAAATGGCCGGTCAAGGCTGGCGTATGCTGGTTGAGTGTCTGTCGGTTGGTCGTGGTATCACACTACCTTCAAACTCAACCGGTGGCATTAAGTCTGCCGCGCTTGCAACTGGCGCTTACGCTCGTATCCGCCGTCAGTTCAAACAGCCTATTGGCCGCATGGAAGGGGTTGAAGAGCCACTTGCACGCCTTGCAGGTAACGCTTATGTAATGGACGCTGCAAGTAACCTAACCGTTGCGGGCATCGACCTTGGTGAAAAGCCTTCGGTTATCTCTGCAATCGTTAAGTACCACTGTACTCACCGTGGCCAGCGCAGCATCATTGATGCGATGGATATCGTCGGTGGTAAAGGCATTTGTTTAGGCCCATCGAACTTCCTAGCTCGTGGCTACCAAGGCTCGCCTATCGCGATTACGGTTGAAGGCGCAAACATCCTGACTCGTTCAATGATCATCTATGGTCAAGGTGCGATTCGCTGTCACCCTTACGTACTGAACGAAATGGAAGCGGCTTATTCTGAAAGCAGCGATGCGCTTGATAAGTTTGATTCAGCGTTAGCAGGGCACGTTAGCTTTACGATGAGCAACCTAGTCCGCAGCTTGTGGTTTGGTTTAACCGATGGTCGTGGTTCTGATGCGCCAACACCTTCAAATAAAACAGATAAACAGACACAGCGTTACTACCAACAGCTAAACCGCTACAGTGCAAACCTAGCGCTACTGTCTGATATTTCAATGGCAGTTCTAGGCGGATCACTGAAGCGTAGAGAACGTTTATCAGCAAGACTGGGTGATATCTTAAGTCAACTTTACCTCGGTTCAGCAACGTTGAAGCGCTTTGAAAGTGAAGGCAGCCACGCTGAAGATCTACCGTTAGTACATTGGGGGATGCAAGATAGCTTACGTCAGACTGAAGTGGCGATTGATGAATTCTTAGCGAACTTCCCTAACCCTGTGATTGGTCGTCTGCTTCGTGTTGTGCTAATGCCATTTGGTCGTATCCGTCGTGCTCCAAACGACAAGCTCGATAGCAAAGTTGCGCACATTCTACAAACACCAAGCGAAACACGCTCTCGTATAGGTCGCGGCCAATACCTAGAAGCGACGGAATACAACCCAGTAGGTAAGATTGAAAAAGCGCTAGAAGTGATTCTTCAAGCTGAACCTCTGTTCGACAAAGTCTGCAAAGAGACACATCAAAAACGTGCCTTCTTACGACTTGATCTTGTTGCTCAGTTGGGACTTGAGAAAGGTATCTTAACGCAAGACGAAGCAAATCTTCTGATTAGCGCTGAGGAACATAGACTGTACACGATTAACGTGGATGACTTCTCACCAGAGGAGCTTGCAGCAAAATCTCAGTACCCAGACCAATCGATTGATAACGTCGCTTAAGGCCAGAAAAAGAAACAAAAACGGGACTACTATGAGTCCCGTTTTTTTGTTCATGATTTCGTTGCCACAAATTCCAATGCTTTATCTAGCAGCTTATTCTCTCTAGACAATCTAATCATCTAAGCGAGTTACTTGGGCGCCTTGAGCTGCATCTCAGGTAACGCTTTTTTCTTCGCCTTGACCTTACGAACCACAAACCAAATCAATAAGCCCAATAGAATAGCGACCACATTACCCACCGCAATAATGATCATACTGCGCTGTCTGTCATCTTCACGTTTTTGAAGGATCATCAACTCTGTTGCGATACGCTTCTGTTCAGCAAGAGCTTCTTCTTGAAGACGTCGTGACTCTGCTAAGTCGATATCTTCAACAACGCTGTACGACTGCTCGGTAATTGGAAAAATCAGCGGGCGCTGACTTGAAGCATCAGTGGCATAAACCATCCCTGACCAATTATAAATTCCTAAATCGCCATTATAAGGCACCTCTAAAGCGACTTTCATTGCGTCGACTTCAGCTTGCCCCTGCTTGTACATCACATATTCATCAGAAGCCTTGTGCTCAACATGAACCGCTAACGAGCTCGGTGCGATCATCCCCTGTTCACCAGACACCACAATAGTATGAGGTAAACCCTCTTTTCGTGATTGAATGAAGGTGCTAGTGATCGGTGTTGGGTAAACCAAGACTTCTTGCTCTTGCGCTCGCAGGAACACGCCATTACCAGAGGTAATACGCGCTCGGTATTTACCGGGCTCGATATCAATTGGCAAAGAGACAGTGAACACACCATCTCCGGCCTTTTCATCAAGATCAGCGCCATCATCGGCAAACTCGCCCATCACAACCGGCACCGGGCGCGCTTCTCTCACCAAAGACTCTTCGTTTTCAACAAACTTAGTAAAGGTAACCTTAAGCTTCACGCGATCGAGAAAATCGCGCAGCACCAGCGGCTTGCCATCAGAAGTCAGTCGAGCGGTAAATTTGATGCGCTCTGTTTGATACAACTTATCTGGGAACTCATTAGCATCCAAAACAAGATGAGACAGCAGCTTGATATTGTTCTTAGGGGAAACTTTACCTATCGCTTGCCAAGGGCCGGGCATCGGATTGTCGATAGAGATAATGTCCATGGACGATTCTTCGTACCAACGGACATTATCAGCATTGCGCCAAGAGTAGTATTTCTTGCCATCAGGGCGAACCAAAACGACAGGTTTAGAGTTATCGGCTCGATAAATCACAAAGGTGACTTGTTCAATACTGGGATCAACTCTAAAACGGTTGTCCAATAAACTCATAACGGATTCTGTTGCTGCATGTAAGCCAAAACTTAACAGCAATAAGCAACCGGTAGCCAATACCCTTAACATACTTTCTCCCTACTGACGCCAGAGGCAGCTTCCGCTTTTCTCGACGAGATCTAAACGACTTTGATGCGCTTCTACTTCATCGGCCGTAGCTCGTAAAACCTTTAGGGATTTTCGACCACTTTCTACTCTTCGTATGCTTTCGGCTTCGCCTTCCTGTTGACCAGCGTTAAATTGCAGCGAAGTTTGACCACCCGTCATCAATAAGTAGACGTCGGCTAGGATCTCCGCATCGAGCAATGCGCCGTGGAGAGTGCGGTGCGAGTTATCGATACCGTAACGGTCACATAAGATATCTAGGTTGTTTCTTTTACCTGGGAATATCTTCTTCGCCATTGCCAAGGTATCGGTAACTTTACAGTAGTCATCCGTTTTACCTATCGCTGGGTTGAGCTTCTCAAACTCATAGTCCATGAAGCCCGTATCGAAGGGCGCGTTATGAGCCACCAGCTCCGCACCTTTGATAAAGTCGAGAAACTCTTTATGAATGTCTTGGTATTCAGGCTTATCAATCAAGAATTCATCGGTAATACCGTGAACGCCAATCGCCTCTTCTTGAATCGCACGATCGGGCTTGATGTAGACGTGGAAATGACGCCCGGTCAGCCTACGGTTGATGATCTCTACTGCACCAATTTCAACGATGCGGTGACCCATATAGTGAGGGCCACCTTCTGTATTCATACCGGTGGTTTCGGTATCGAGTACAACAATGCGCTTATTTTCGTTCGAACTGTTTTTTTCGTTCGTGCTTTGTTCTGGAGTGCTACTGGTATTCATAAGGATAACTGTGTCAGACTATGCCGATAATGTGCTTGAGGTAATAGTATCAAATCATGACGAAACAAGTTGAAATTTTCACTGATGGTTCTTGTTTAGGCAACCCTGGTCCCGGCGGCTATGGCATCGTACTTCGCTACAAAAAAGTCGAGAAGACGCTAGCAGAAGGTTTCACGCTAACAACCAATAACCGTATGGAAATGCTCGCCGCTGTCGTTGCTCTCCAAGCCCTCAAAGAACCTTGCTCTGTGATTCTGACCACAGATAGCCAATACGTGCGTCAAGGCATCACACAGTGGATTCATAACTGGAAAAAGCGTGACTGGAAAACAGCCGACAAGAAACCGGTTAAAAATGCCGATCTGTGGCAAAGGCTCGATAAAGAAACCGCTCGCCATAACGTTGATTGGCGCTGGGTAAAAGGACACGCCGGACACAGAGAAAACGAAATGTGTGATGATTTAGCGCGAAATGCTGCGGAGAATCCGACTCTAGAAGATACGGGCTATCAACCAAGCTAATCGTCTTTTTAATTAGACGCACATTTCAGAAAGCGATTTATAATTTCTTAAACTAATTGACAATTTCTCAATCGAATTGATAGATGAAAAGCCGACAACTAATCGGCTTTTTCTGTTTTTAGCGGATATGACGCTTTGGCTGAATCCATTGTACGGCGCGTATTGGTTCTAAAACTTGCCCCAACAGGCGAGAAACGTCGCTTAAGGTGCCAATGTGGTTTGATGGGTTTTAGCGGGTAAGTACGCTTACGAGCAACAATAAAGTATTGGCTTCCGGCGAAGGATGCACAACCACCTAAGCTGTTCTCCAACCACGTCCACATCGCTTGATACTTACTCATCGGAAACAGCGCGTAGGTGTCACAATGAATTACTTCATAGTTAAGTACACCTAACCAGTCTTTAATTCGACTTGGCGTGTACATACGCCCACTCCAAGGCAAGCTGTTCTTTCGCCAAGGCATCAAACTGGCAAGCCCAGTGACACTGATTGGGTTGAAGCCCGTGATAATGATATAGCCATCGTCCATCATCACTCGATCGACTTCTCTCAATAAGCGATGCGGGTCATTGCTATAATCTAGCTGATGACTCAGTACTACAACATCAAAGCTTTTCTCCAAAAAGGGTAAATTATAGCCATCCGCTATCACATTATGTAATGGGTTCTGGATATCTAGGTTTACTTGATGTTGAATGTTGCATGTGCAGCTAGAAATCTCACTACTGAGGCCACCGAGCTTGAGCATATGGTAACCAAATAGCTTTGGGCACCACTCATCGAGTCGAGTTTGAATAGATTCTCTCAACCAGTCCCCATTGTGCAATTGCGCCCAAGTGTAAGGACGTTCAAACTTCTTTCTGCTACGTGCTGGCTTCATCAATAATCTGTCTCACTTATTCTGTCGCACTAATAGTGACTGGAGAACCAATAATGTTACATATCAAAAGCATACCTGCATTTAACGACAATTACATCTGGCTGATTCAAAATAGCGATCGCCGTTGTGCTGTCGTCGACCCTGGTGATGCGGCTCCAGTATTAGAGTACTTGGCACACCATGAGCTAACTTTAGATGCAATCTTGATTACACACCACCACCACGATCACATTGGTGGTGTTCCAGAACTCGTTAGACAATTTCCCGGCGTGGATGTTGTCGGTCCAAGGAATGAACCTATCCCTACCTTAACTCATCCGGTCGATGATGGTGATCAATTAGAACTGTTTGGCGAAGTATTCCTCGTCCTAGGGCTCAGTGGCCATACTGCGGGTCATATTGGTTATGTGGGCGATGCCAAACTGTTTTGTGGTGATGTGTTGTTCTCTGCGGGCTGTGGCCGAATCATGGAAGGCACACCACAACAGATGTTCGATGCACTGAATAAGATCACGGCTCTGCCTCAAGAAACCGAAGTGTATTGTGCACATGAGTACACTGCAGCCAATATCGCTTTCGCATTAGCCGTAGAGCCTGATAACCAACATTTGCAGCAATATCGCGACCAAGTGAACCGACTACGAGCTCAAAATAAGTCGACCATCCCCACAAATTTGAGACAAGAGAAGTTTGTGAACCCTTTCTTGCGTTACACCGAACCAAGTGTAGTGAAATCAGTGTCTAATCGTACAGAGCAGACCGATCCTCTATCAGTATTCACCGCTTTACGTGCGTGGAAGAACGAATTTTAACAAATACAGACTTGTCACTCATAGGGGGTGGCAAGTATTATCATCGGCCGTTAATTAAAAAGGCTGTAACATGCGAGTTAAGTACAGCTGGGCTTTGGTATTACTACTTTCTGGTTGCCAATTAACTCAGTCAGAGAATCCAGACCAAGCTTCCGAGCAAACCAACACATCTCCTACTAAAGAAGTTTCTCAAGCGAACGTTTCATCAGAAGCAACAGCCAAAGAAGATCAAAAAGTTGAAGCACCTGTCGTTACTCCACAAACACAAGAAGATGTTTGGAAACGCATTGCGATGCAACTTGAAATGGAAGTGCCAGACCAAAAGAAGGTCGACTACTACCGAACTTGGTATCTCAAGCACCCGAGTCATCTAAAAACAGTATCAAAGCGTGCTGAACCTTTCTTGTATCTG
Source organism: Vibrio sp. ZF57 (assembly GCF_001691235.1). Lineage (NCBI taxonomy): Bacteria > Pseudomonadati > Pseudomonadota > Gammaproteobacteria > Vibrionales > Vibrionaceae > Vibrio > Vibrio sp. ZF57. The sequence continues at coordinate 19,334 of NZ_MAKD01000056.1, forward strand.
ATCACGACTAAGATTGAAGAAAAAGGCTTACCACTAGAATTGGCACTACTACCCGTTGTAGAAAGCTCTTTCGATGCGTTTGCCTACTCTCATGGCAGTGCTGCTGGTCTATGGCAATTCATTTCAGGCACTGGCAAAGACTACGGGCTTGAACAGAACTTTTGGTATGACGGCCGCCGCGATGTTGCCGCTTCTACCGACGCCGCATTGGACTTCCTCTCAGACCTTAACAGACGTTTCGATGGCGACTGGAACCATGCGATCGCCGCCTATAACAGTGGTGGTGGTCGAGTAAACAGCGCAATTCGCAAGAACAAGAAGCTGGGCAAGCCAATCGACTTTTTCTCTTTGGACTTACCAAAAGAGACCAGCAGCTATGTACCTAAACTGCTTGCTCTAGCAGATGTCATTGCCAACCAAGAAAAGTATGGCATCGATATTCCGGCGATCCCGAATAAGCCAGTGCTGACTCTGGTTAACCCTGAAGAACAGCTTGATTTAGCCATTGCTGCGAACTACGCAGGCATTCCTGTCAAAGAACTTCAAAGTTACAACCCGGCTTACAACCAATGGGCAACGGCACCAGAGAAACACCAACAACTATTACTTCCTTTAGATTCAGTTGAGAAATTCAACAAAGAAGTCGCTGCCAATAAAGGCAAAGGCATGAAGTTGGTGCGTTACAAGGTTCAATCTGGTGACAGCATTAGCGTACTGGCAAGCAAATATAACACCACCAGCAAAGTGATCCGCTCTGCAAACGGTTTGAGCAACAACAATATTCGTATTGGCCAGCACTTACTTATCCCAACATCCACCAAAGACGACAAGACATACGCCCTAAGCGCCTCAAACCGCCTAGCAAGCACACAGTCGAAGAGTCGTGGTCAATATAAGCTCAGCCATACTGTAAGAAGTGGTGACAGCCTATGGACGATTGCACGCGCAAATAAGGTTTCTCACCAATCACTGGCTAAGTGGAATGGTATGGGGCCACGCGACACGCTTAGAGTTGGTCAAGAACTGGTCATTTGGAAAAATGGCTCAGACGGCGCCATCATTCGTACGATCTTTTATAACGTAAGATCAGGTGACACAGTCAGCGGTATTGCATCAAAGTTCAAAGTAAAAAGTACAGATGTTGTAAAATGGAACACTTTGCAGAACAAAAAATACCTACAGCCAGGACAAAAACTGAAGCTGTATGTTGATGTAACTAAGGTAAGTGTATGAACCCGTCAAGTAACCCACTCGTCATGCTGTTGGATATATTCCGTTCGCCAACAGCTTGTTTCTTAGCGCTTTATCAACGAAGTGCTTGGGGATGGCAACCCTACGTCGTATTAATGCTCAGCCCATTTTTGTTTTGGGGTGCTTATTTTTCGAATGTAGATTTTGCATGGTTAAGTGCAGAGCTCTCGCAGCAACTGGCTCAAACGAACCCTGACCAATTGGCGTTACTTGACCGCAATACCTTACTCGCAAGTGAAATCATCAGCGACGTATTTGGCCGAACATTAACCATCGTTCTATTGGCATTCTGGTTTAACCTAGCAACCAAGCCAAGCCAACATCAGCACAGCTTTTGGCGATGGTTTGCAGCGGCATCGGTTGTTATATTCCCAGCTGTTTTAGGTGATGTAGCAAGCTACGCAAGCCTGATACTCAAGCATGGACATGTGATGAACTACGCTGCCGACTTGAACAGCTTAAATGGCTTGATCAAGTTACCGCTAACTAATGATTGGTCACAGTTTGCTAGCTCATTACCACTGCTTCTGCCATGGTACATCGTGCTAGGTTATGCTGCGGTACTAACGTGGACTGAGTTTGAACGCGGGCAAGCGCTTGTGATTTCAGGCTTACCATGGGTTGGCTACTACCTAATCTGGGCGCTCTACATTTTAATCTTTTAAGTAGAAGAGATAAGGCTAGCGAAGACTCTCTAGCCTATTGTTCCGTTAGATTTCCCAAGGTAACCACCGTGCGAATGGTTAAGTTCCAATGACTAATAGCTAATCACTATTTAGCCTTAAAGGTCACTCGCATAGGGTTATGATCAGAAGCGTCCGTAATGGGCGCTTTTGCTTTTTCTACCTCTAGCCCTCGATAGAACACATGGTCGAGCACCAGTCCTGTAATGAACTGAGTTCTGTTATCTGGCTCAAAGGCAACTTCCGTCAAACCAACCTTCTCCAACGCATCTTTCAATACAGCAACGCGAGCTTCACTCCAGCTATTAAAGTCCCCAGCAAAAATAACCGGCCCACGATACTTTTGCAGATTGTCAGTTAAGCTCTTGAGCTGAGCCTCGTAATCTTCCGTACCAAAGGTAAAGTTCACAGCGTGGATATTAATCACAGCCAGCTCTTCGCCATTGTTTAGTTGGTAACGCGACCAAAGCGCCGATTTAGGCAGTTGAAGCCAAGGTTCTTCATGAGTATAAGCACACGCTTCAATCGGTAAATGGGTTGCTAGGTTGAGTACCCCAGCACTTTGCTCAAAGGCCTCAAACGCATTAACACGTGTGCTTCCCCACTGTCCGCTCATTACCCATTGGCGAAGTCCTTCTGTCATACTAGCTTCTTGCAGCAAGACTAAATCGCTACCTGCCGACAGCTTATTTAACTCACTCTGCCAATTATTTCGGTTTTGCTTGTAGATATTCCACACCGTAATGTCTAAGCCATCAGACACATCAATCGCTTTCGGTGCAGAGTTTTGGTAGCAACTGTAGATGTCGTTACTGGTACTTTGAGAGGAAATGATCAGGTTGGGTTTATTCGGGATCACGAAGATAAAATGAAAACTAACGACAGCAAGCGTTATCAATAACGTGATAACAATGATGGTTTTCTTAAACATACAGCACCCTACCAGAGATGAAAAAGGAGCGATAAACGCTCCTTTTGGGGTAATAGTTTTTTTATACGGCGTCTTCGTCTTCTTCGCCAGTACGAATACGTACCACACGTTCAACTTCAGTAATGAAGATCTTACCGTCACCAATTTTACCTGTTTGAGCCGTCTCAATGATGGTATCAACACATTGGTCAGCCACTTCGTCGGTCACAACGATTTCTAGTTTCACTTTAGGTAAAAAGTCGACCATGTACTCTGCGCCGCGGTATAGCTCAGTATGACCTTTTTGACGTCCAAAGCCTTTAACTTCAGATACTGTCATACCCGTAATACCCACTTCTGCAAGTGCTTCACGTACATCATCAAGTTTGAATGGCTTGATAATGGCTTCAATCTTTTTCATGTTCATCCCTTAAACTGTGCGAATGGCTCATTATCGGTTAGCTATAGTAAACATTCAATGAAAAAAGCCAGAGCTTTAAAGCTCTGGCTCGAAATTTATCATCTTGTTTAATCAGCGCTTTGAGAAGGTTTTACTTAAGGCTTGCGTAGTAAGCGGCTAGATTCGCGATGTCTTCATCACTCAGCATTGAAGCTTGAGCCTGCATTACAGCGGCCAAACCGCCGGTGCGCTGGCCATTCTTATAGGCCTTAATTGATGAAGCGATGTATTGCTCGTTTTGACCTTTAAGGTTTGGATAGCCAGGGATCACTGCGATACCGTCTGCACCATGACATGCCGCACAGATTGCTGCTTTAGCTTGACCCGCAGCAACATCAGCCGCCAGAGCGTTACCACTCAATAGTCCAAATCCAAGAACTAATCCTAGTGTAATTTTCTTCATTGCATATTCCATTAATTATTTTTATTAAAGTGACGGTGAATTGTGACATAAACTTTTTCTACTTGCTCCAAAGCGCTTCACAATCTTGACCTTCGTAGTTTTTATCTACGAATAAGCCTAAAACAGCGATCACTCGATCGCCATCCATTAATATCGGCGTTCTGCGTCTTAACCAACTGGGTACTTGGTACTCTTGAAACAACTTCTTAAGCTTCCTGCTATGACCGCGCCCAACAGGGTGTGCTGACAATCCCTCAGGGTTAAATATCACTCGCAGTGTTCCTCTCGTTGTGTTGAGACTAAAATGTTGCGCATCACAGTGGTTAGATACACCATCACACGCCGCTGAAGTTAAGTGTAGTTCCCCTAAACCGTCAGGCAAAACTAAGCTCTCTTCCATCGAGATATCACTTTGCCAGTTCGACAAGTCTTTGGTCTCTTTTACGACATGGAGCTGATGATTAAAACGTCTAACCTCAACCTCATTCAACACCAGCTTAGGGTTGGCGTCTGCCTGAGCACATGCCACCTCATCCCATATAAGTTTGAGCTGCTTTTGGCTCGGCATCGGTTGATTACAGCGGCTCAGCCACATTCTTAATAAGCGTGCACGCAGTAAATCAGAGTACTGAGATAATACCTCAATACTTAAGCTGTGCTTCTCAGTCAAAGCTTGTTGTAAGTGAGATTCTAACAACTCATCCAACAGTAACTCTTGCTCTGCACATAGCTGAGCACTACGACTGACCGATTCTCGAAAACTAGGCCAACGCTCGGTCAGTGTCGGAGTGACTTGATGACGAATAAAATTACGGTCAAAGCGAACGTCTTGATTACTCTCATCTTCTACCCAAGTTAAAGCCATATCGCGCGCCGCCACTTCAATATCCGTTCTCGTCACCGACAGCAGTGGGCGAACGATATGAGCACCTGAAAATGGCATCACTTTCGCCATTGAAGAGAGCCCTTTCGGACCACTGCCACGCTTAAGAGCTAACAAGAAGGTCTCGACTTGGTCATCGATGTGCTGGCCTGTCACTAACACATCACCTTGTCTAATATGCTTTTTAAGGGCTTGGTATCGCGCGTCTCGAGCCAGCTTTTCAACGCTTTCTCCACGGCTAATATCTAGCGAGACTCGTTCAATGAACAAGGATACCGACAAAGCATCACACCATGTTTTGCACTGCTCTGCCCAATAATCAGCATTGTTGCTTAAGCCGTGGTGAACATGTACCGCACAGCAATCGATGTGATGGGACTTAGCGAATTGGGCAGCCAACTCCAACAACACTCGTGAATCGACACCACCACTGAAAGCGACGATCAACCGACAAGGCTTAAGCGCGCTTTGATCAAGTACAGATGTGAAGGTATCAATTAAGTGTGTCATGAGGCTAATAAACCAAGAGATCGTGTGTTAAGGGATAATGTTTTAATAATAAAAAAGGGTTGGCACTGAGTCCAACCCTTTCATCATTTGTTCGTATAGCTAGCCTTATCGCTAAGGCAAGTTATCAGCAGTAGCCGTAGCTCATTAGACGCTGGTAACGACGCTCAAGCAGCGTTTCGTTATCAAACTGCTCTAGCTCTTCTAGCTGTTTAACTAACATGTCTTTCATGTTTTGAGCGGTTTGTGCAGGGTCGCGGTGCGCGCCACCTAGAGGCTCAGGAATGATTTCGTCGATAAGCTCAAGCTCTTTAAGACGAGGAGCAATCAGGCCCATCGCTTCAGCTGCTTGTGGTGCTTTATCTGAATCGCGCCATAAGATTGAAGCACAACCTTCTGGAGAGATTACTGAGTACGTAGAGTACTGAAGCATGTTCACGTAGTCACCAACACCAATCGCTAGTGCGCCACCAGAACCGCCTTCACCCACAACGTTACAGATAACAGGAACTGAAAGGCCAGCCATCACTTTTAGGTTTTTAGCGATAGCTTCAGATTGACCACGCTCTTCAGCACCAACACCTGGGTATGCGCCCGCTGTGTCGATGAAAGTAATAATAGGCATGTTGAAACGCTCAGCAGTTTCCATTAGACGTAGCGCCTTACGGTAACCTTCTGGCTTTGGCATACCAAAGTTACGGATCACTTTCTCTTTAGTCTCACGACCTTTCTGGTGACCAATAACCATAACAGGACGGCCATTTAGACGAGCCATACCACCCACAATAGCTTTGTCGTCAGCGTAAGCGCGATCGCCCGCCATCTCTTCAAACTCTGTGAATGCATGCTCCAGGTAATCTTTGGTGTAAGGACGTTGAGGGTGACGAGCAAGTTGAGCTACCTGCCATGCACCTAAGTCACTAAAGATTTTCTGTTTAAGCTCTAAGCTTTTTTTCTCTAGTTGTTCGATTTCTTTGTCTAGATCTACCGCTGTGTCACCACCGTGACGCGAAACGTCACGTAGCGCTTCGATTTTTGCTTCAAGTTCAGCGATAGGCTTTTCAAATTCTAGAAAGTTCAGGCTCATCTATGAATCCTTGTTGATTCAGCTCCGCATTCGCGAAGCTAAATTTTAGTTAAATTCGAGTTCTACTTGGCTATTTCCAAGCAGCTGTTTTAATTCGTCTAGTAATGTATCACTTGGCGTCACGCGCCATTCTGTGCCCAATGTTAACCGCGCTCTAGCGTCGGCACGCTGGTAGTATACATTGACTGGGACCGTTCCGGCTCTATAAGGTTCTAAGATTTGACTAAAGCGTTCAAAAAATTGACCGTTAATTTGGGATTGGTCGATAGATATCGACACCCCACGAGCATATTTCTCACGGGCGCTTCCTAAGTCCATGACCTCGCGCGCGGACATTTTAAGCCCGCCATTGAAATCATCAAAGCTGACCTGTCCGGAAACGACCACAATTTTGTCTTTTTCGAGCAATTCTGCGTAGCGATCGAGCGCATCCGAGAACAACATCACTTCCATTCGGCCCGAACGGTCATCAAGTGTCATCAAACCAATTCGCGTGCCGCGCTTCGTCGTCATCACTCTCGCAGCAATCACCAAGCCTGCAATTGTTAGTGATTGGTCACGACGCGTTGGCGTGGCATCTTTCAAACGACAGCTAGTGTATTTCGCTAACTCTTTGATGTAAGCGTTAACCGGGTGACCCGTTAAATACAAACCAAGCGTTTCACGTTCACCTTCAAGCCAAACCTTCTCAGGCCATTTAGGCACTTGGGTATACTTGTGTTCAACCTCTTCCGGAGCGTCGGTCAACACGCCAAACATATCAGATTGACCAAAAGACTCGGCATGATGATGTTGACTCGCCGCCTTCACCGCATCTTTCAAAGATGCCATCATTGCCGCTCGGTGAGGACCTAATCTATCTAAGGCTCCGGATAGAATCAACTTTTCGATAACACGTTTGTTGACCTTCTTCAGATCAAGGCGTGCACAGAAGTCGAATAAGTCTTTAAAGTAACCGCCTTTATTTCGCGCTTCAATGATCGCTTCAATAGGGCCTTCACCGACCCCTTTGATCGCACCGATGCCATAAACAATCGCGCCATCTTCATCCACATTGAAACGGTATAAACCTGAGTTGATATCTGGTGGTAAAAGCTTGAGCTTCATACGGAAACATTCATCAACAAGGCCGATAACCTTCTCGGTGTTATCCATATCTGCCGTCATTACCGCAGCCATAAATTCCGCTGGGTAGTGCGTTTTCAGCCATAGCGTTTGATAAGAAACCAGTGCATATGCTGCGGAGTGAGATTTGTTAAAGCCGTAGCCCGCAAATTTCTCTACCAAGTCAAAGATCTTCATGGCCAGCTCGCCATCAACACCATTGGCTTCAGCACCCTCTTTAAAGGTACCACGCTGCTTTGCCATCTCTTCTGGCTTTTTCTTACCCATCGCACGACGCAACATATCCGCTCCACCAAGCGTATAGCCAGCAAGGATCTGTGCGATTTGCATTACCTGCTCTTGATACAGGATGATGCCGTACGTAGGTTCTAGCGTCTCTTTCAGCGATTCGTGTTGCCACGTTTCATCAGGGTAAGAAACCGCTTCACGGCCGTGTTTACGGTCGATAAAGTTATCTACCATGCCTGATTGCAGAGGACCCGGACGGAACAGGGCTACCAATGCGATAATATCTTCAAAACAGTCGGGCTGTAGACGTTTGATAAGGTCTTTCATACCACGCGATTCCAGCTGGAATACCGCGGTGGTTTCAGAATTTTGTAATAGGTTAAATGACGCTTGGTCATCAAGAGGAATCGACTCGATACGAACCGGTTCTTTCCCCTCTTTCTTCAAACGTGGATTCACTAGGCCTAACGCCCAGTCGATGATGGTCAGGGTACGCAGCCCCAAGAAGTCGAACTTAACCAAGCCAGCCGTTTCAACGTCATTCTTATCGAACTGCGTTACTGGGAAGTTACCTTCTGCGTCGGCATAGATTGGCGCAAAATCGGTGATCGTGGTGGGTGAGATAACAACACCACCTGCGTGCTTACCGGCATTTCGCGTACAACCTTCAAGGATGCGACACTTATCAATCAGCTCACGAACTTCTTCATCGCCATCGTAAAGCTCTGGCAATGCAGGTTCAGCAAGGAATGCTTTCTCTAGCGTCATACCCGGGTCTGGCGGTACAAGCTTTGAAATTCGATCGACGAAACCAAACGGGTGGCCCAATACACGGCCTACATCGCGGATTACCGCTTTTGCCGCCATGGTACCAAAGGTGATGATCTGAGAAACGGCATCACGACCGTACATTTCAGCCACGTGATCAATAACTTGGTCACGCTTATCCATACAGAAGTCGATATCGAAATCGGGCATGGATACACGTTCTGGGTTCAAGAAACGTTCGAAAAGTAGATCGTATTCAAGTGGATCGAGATCGGTGATATCCAAGGCGTAAGCGACTAGAGAGCCGGCACCAGAACCACGGCCAGGACCTACTGGCACATCGTTGTCTTTTGACCACTGGATGAACTCCATTACGATCAAGAAGTAACCTGGGAAACCCATGTTGTTAACAACTTCGAGCTCAATCTTGAGTCGCTCATCGTATTCCGGTCTGCGCTCAGCACGCACTTTTTCATCTGGAAATAGGAACGCTAGACGTCGCTCAAGGCCTTCTTCAGATTTCTTGATCAAGAAGTCTTCAATCGCCAAACCTTCCGTTGGGAAGTTAGGCAGGAAGTACTCGCCCAGACGAACCGTTACATTACAACGCTTAGCAATCTCAACACTGTTCTCAAGTGCTTCAGGAATGTCTGAGAACAGCTCACACATCTCTTCTTCACTACGTAGATATTGCTGCGCGCTGTAGTTCTTAGGGCGACGAGGATCGACCATAGTGAAACCATCATGGATCGCCACGCGGATTTCGTGAGCATCAAACAGGTCTTCAGTTAGAAAAACCACTTCGTTGGTTGCGACAACAGGCAAGTCTTCCTGCTCAGCAAGCTCTAACGCAAAGTGTAAGTATGACTCTTCATCTGGTCGTCCGGTACGAATCAGTTCCAAGTAAAAACGATCGGCGAAGTACGTTTTGTAAAACTCGACGCTGCTTGCAACCAAGTCACGGTTACCTTTCAGCAACGCCTTACCAATCTCACCTTCTTTGGCGCCCGATAGAATGATCAGGCCTTCTGCATTCTCAATTAGCCACTCTTTATCAATAACAGGCTGATGTTGAACATGACCACGAAGGTAAGCTTTTGAGATGAGTAACGTTAGGTTGTTATAACCTTTATTGTTCGTTGCGATAACGGTGAGCTTGGTCAACTCGTCACCGAATTCTGGAGACTGCATCAAGAAGTCAGCACCAATAATAGGTTTAACCCCACACCCATGGGCAGTACCGTAAAACTTCACTAAACCACACAGGTTGGTAAAGTCGGTCAATGCTAGAGCAGGCATACCCATTTCAGCGACTTTTTTAACTAATGGTGGCACCTTGGATAGGCCATCCACCATCGAAAAGTCACTGTGTACGCGTAGGTGAACAAATTTTGGATCTGACATTATTTTTCCTGAGTTCTAGGTTTGAGCCTAGGATTACAACTGTGTGTATTCTATTTTTTTCTAATACAAGTTAGCAACTTTATTCGATGCTAAGCTCTAGTTAACGTAAAGCTCTAATCTATACCAAGAATACGTTTTACTGGCTTAAAGCTCTTGCGGTAATGCTCGGTTACACCATGTTTTTCAATCGCTTCGAAATGCGCTTTGGTCGGGTAACCTTTATGCTTAGCAAAACCAAACTCTGGATGAAGTTTATCAAGATCTTCCATCTCTTGGTCACGAACGACTTTTGCGATAATAGACGCCGCACTGATTTCAGCCACTCGCAAGTCCCCCTTCACAATCGCAAGACCATCCATCGGCAGTTCTGGGACTCGGTTTCCATCTATCAACGCCATATCAGGTTGAACGCTCAACCCCGCGATAGCTCGCTGCATAGCAACCATCGTCGCTTGCAGAATATTCAACTCATCAATTTCTTGTGGAGAACAACGACCGACAGACCACGCCAAAGCTTTCTCTTTGATTTCAGGAAGTAACGCAAGACGCTTTTTCTCAGACAATTTCTTTGAGTCGTTCAAGCCTTCGATTGGGTTGTTTGGATCAAGGATAACCGCAGCGGTCACCACGTCGCCAACCAAAGGGCCACGCCCTACTTCATCCACGCCAGCAAACAGCTGGTAACCTTGCGGGTATTCAAATGGAGGAAGCTCTTTTTTTTCTTTTACTGCCATAACTAATCTCTTAATGTTCTGTAAATAAGCGCTTTATGCTTCAACAAAAGGTCGGTCAATCAATTTCAATACTGCGTTAGCGGCTTGTTTGTCTGCGTCTTTGCGGATCCAGTGATGCATCTCGGTAAAGCGTTTGATCAAGGCACTGTTATCGGCTGATAGCATTTTATCGACAGACGGGAACAAAAAGTCTGGGTGGCACTCTTCAAGAATATGCTCTTTCACGATCTCTTCACCAGCCAAAATATTCGGCAGTGACACAAACTCAGTGATCGCCAACTTCTTAACAATGTAACCCGTCAGCTTATTTACTTTGTAACCAACCACCATAGGGCGTTTAAGCAACATACATTCAAGAGCCACGGTACCTGAAGCCAAGAGCACAGAATCAGCGGCGGTAATCACGTTGGTTGCCGTATCTTCGACTAACGTGAATTCAAGCTCAGGTGCGGTCGATTGCCAGATTTCAGTAAACTGCTTTTTACGCTGCTCGTTAACGAGCGCAACAACAAAATTGATATCCGGATACTTCTGCTTGATACGTTGGCAAGTTTCGATAAATGGCTGAGCAATCAAACCCATCTCACCACCACGACTACCCGGTAATACGGCTAACCACTGCTTGTCTTGATCAAGACCTAACAGCTCTCGAGCATCTTGTTTACTAGGCTCTAAAGGAATCGCGTCTGCCAACGTGTGACCAACAAACTCACAGGCAACGTTATATTTATCGTAGAACGCTTTTTCGAACGGCAAGAAAGCCAAGACTAAGTCGGTTGCTTTGTCGATTTTAAAGATACGCTTTGGACGCCAAGCCCACACTGAAGGGCTCACGTAATGCACCGTTTTGATACCAGCGTTCTTAAGGTCTAACTCAAGCCTTAGGTTGAAATCGGGCGCGTCGATACCGACAAAGACATCGGGTGGATTTTGAGTGAAATACTTAACCAGCTCTGCTTTTACTTTTAACAAGCGAGGTAAACGGCCAAGCACTTCAACTAAGCCCATAACGGCCAGCTCTTCCATCTCGAAAAGAGACTCACAACCTAGGGCTTTCATTTTCGGCCCGCCAATGCCAACGAACTCTGCATTCGGGTATTGTGATTTGATCGCTTTGATAAAGCCTTCACCAAGCGTATCGCCAGACAGTTCGCCGACAACAATGCCTACGCGCAATGGTTCATTCGAAACGAAGTCCGAGCTATTGGTTGCTGCTTCTTGCTGTGCCATAGTTTTTCAATTCCCTTGTTGCCTAAAACAAAAAAGACCGCCTAACGAGTAGCGATCTTTTTGTTATACCATTCTGATGAAGTAGTTATTGCCATACTCACATTGATTGGTACATAACCATATCGAGTATTAACGAATAATACCGCGCTCAGAGTTCTCTAGCATTTCAAGCATAGGCGCTACCGAAGTAAACTCTTTTGCCATTTCCACTAAAGCCGCTTTCGCTTCTTCAAGTGTTTTACCTGAACGGTATAGCTCTTTGTACGCTTTCTGTAGTGCACGAATTTCAGGTTTCTCAAATCCGTTACGCTTCAAGCCTACTAGGTTAAGGCCGAATGGAGCCGCGTGGTTACCCTGTGCAAGCACGTACGGCAGTACATCTTGAACAACTGCAGAACAGCCACCAATGTATGCGTAAGCACCAATTGAGCAGAATGGGTGAATCGCAGAAAGTGCCATAACACCAGCGTAGTCGCCAACCGTTACATGACCGCCAAGAATAGCGTTGTTACCAATGTGAGTGTGGTTACCAACAATAACATCGTGCGCTACGTGAGCATTAACACAAAGTAAGTTGTCATCACCAATCACTGTGGTTGCTTTGTCTTGAACCGTACCACGATGGATTTGAACCGCTTCACGAATTACGTTGCGATCACCGATCACAACTGTTGTGTCTTCGCCGCCGTATTTCTTATCTTGGTTTTCTTCACCGATAACAGCGTGTGGGAAGATACGGTTTTCTTTACCAATGGTTGTGTGACCTTTGATCACAACGTGCGACATCACTTCAGTGTCGTCTCCAATGGTCACGTTACCAGCAATGTAAGTGAAAGGCCCAACCGTCACGTTAGCACCGATAGTTACATCACCTTCGATTACTGCTGCCGGGTGAATTTTCGCTGTTTCATGAATCATATTAAAACTCTCTACGAGCACATTTAAGTTCAGCTGAACATACAACTACGCCGTCAACCTTAGCAACACCATTAAACGATGCGATGCCACGACGTTCTTTTAAGAATTCAACTTCGATAACCAGTTGGTCACCAGGTACTACTGGCTTACGGAATTTAGCTTTATCTACGCTAGCAAAGTAGTACAACTCGTTGCCAGAAGGCGCACCAAAAGATTTAAATGCTAGAAGGCCTGTTGCTTGTGCCATTGCTTCTAAGATCAACACGCCTGGGAATACAGGAAGTTGTGGGAAGTGGCCTGTGAACTGAGGTTCGTTAACAGAGACATTCTTAATCGCAGTCAGTGTTTTTTCTTTTTCAAAGCTAGTCACACGATCAACCATTAAGAATGGGTAGCGATGAGGTAATAGTTCCTGAATTTCAGTAATGTTCATCGTTGTCTGTTCAGTAGTCAAAGTCGTATTCCTATATATATTCTTTATTTAATTAGAAGGATTATAAACGAAAAAGACTCGCTGTACGCGAGCCTTTTATTAGAAATGCTGGAATTATGATTCCGCGCTCTTCTCGATAAGTTTTTCAACGGTTTTCAAACGCTTGTTCATTTCATCAATTCGATGAACACGCGTTGCTGTTTTACGCCAATCTTTATTTGGCTGTAAAGGAATACCTGAAGAGTACATGCCTTTCTCAGTGATGCTGCGCATTACCATCCCCATACCGGTGATTGTAACGCCATCAACGATTTCAATGTGACCATTAATCACACTGCCGCCACCAATAATACAGTACTTACCTATCGTCGTGCTGCCTGCGATGATAGTACCACCCGCAAGAGCAGAACCATATCCGATGTGAACATTGTGAGCAATTTGAAGTTGGTTATCTAAGATAACGTTATCTTCAATGATTGTGTCATCTAATGCACCACGGTCAATGGTAGTACACGCGCCGATTTCTACGCGGTTACCAATGCGAACAGAACCCACTTGCGGGATCTTAACCCACTCACCTTTCTCGTTCGCATAGCCAAAGCCATCAGAGCCAATAACAGTACTTGATTGGATCAGACATCCTTCACCAATCACAACTTCATGGTAAACACTTACGTTAGCCCACAGCTTAGTGCCTGCGCCAATTTTTGCATTTTTACCAATAAAGCAACCAGCACCGATGATCACATCATCACTAAGTACTACACCAGACTCAATCACAGCGTTCGCGCCAATAGACACATTTTGTCCAATGGCTGCTTCGCTAGAGATTGAAGCAGAATCAGCAATAGCCGCTGCGGGAGCAGGAGTAGTATCAAGCGCTTGAGCAACTTTAGCAAAAGCAACATAAGGGTCATTAACCACAATCACGTTAGTCTTGCACAGTTCACGCTCACTCTCTTTAACCATAATAGCGGACGCTTTACAGTCACCTAGGTGCTTGCTGTACTTCACGTTAGAAAGGAACGTAATGTTACCTTCTTGCGCTTTATCCATCGGAGCGACTGCTGAAACGGTAATTGTACCATCTCCGTGTAGCTCTCCCCCGGTAATCGTTGCCAATTCGGCTAAAGTCAGATTCTTCATAAAACTTATTTCAGTGCTTTAATTACTTTCTCAGAGATGTTGTATTCTGGCTTGCCGTATTGCAGAGCTTGAATATCAACGATCATGTCGTAGCCTTCTTTCTCTGCAACTTTCGTTACAGCATCTTGAATCACTTTGAATAGCTTCTGCTTCTCTTGTGCTTCACGACGTTGGCTTGCTTTTTCTAGTGCTTGAGCTTTGATTTTGTACTTGCTGTCTAGTTGGCCTACTTCGATACGTAGCTTCTCAACTTCGTCAGGACCTAGTAGCTCGCCATCACGCTTAAGCTTTTCAATCTTGGTTTTCGCTTCAGCTTGAATGCTCTGTAGCTCAGCCGCTTTATCTTTGAACTCTTCCTGCATTTTTTGAAGAACAACTTCACGCTGAGGTAGAGCCTGGAATACTTGTGCAGTGTTTACATAACCCACTTTTTGCGCAGCTTCAGCAGCTGTTGCAAAGAAAGAAGAGCTAAGAACTACAAGGCCTAAACCTGCTGCTTTAATCATATTTTTCAAAATATTGTCCTTTAAATATTAGAAAGTTCTACCAATGGTAAATGTGAAGAACTCTTCATCATCACCTTCGTAAACTTTAATTGGTTTCGCTAGAGAGAAAACCAGTGGGCCCATTGGTGACATCCATTGAAGAGCGGCACCATAAGATGAACGGTAATTTGTTGGGTCAGAGTAATCGTAGTAGTACTGGCTGCCACTATTTGGTGCGCCGCGGTCTACGAACTCTGTGTCCCATACACTTGCCATGTCGAAGAAAACACTGGTTCGAATCTGGCTGCGCGCTTCATCAGAAGCAAACGGCGTTGGTACAATTAACTCTAAGCTTGCTAAGGCAACCGCGTTACCACCCACTGAATCATCAGTAGCGGTATCATAGGTTGGGTTGTTACCTGTGCTGCTTCCGTAAACGGCTTTCGGGCCAGCTGAGTTAGAACCAAAGCCACGTAGGGTTGTAAAACCACCTGCGTAGTAGTTCTCGTAGAATGGGAACAAGTTATCGTTACCATCTGTTTGACCATAACCATTACCATAGCCTAATCGGCCACGCATCAATAGTGTGAACTCATGCTTTTTGGTCAGCGGGATGTAATGTTTTACATCGTACTGCATTTTGAAGTACTGAGCATCAGAGCCTGGTACCGTCATTTTAGCGAAAGCACGTTGGTGGTTACCCTCAGTTGGGAAGAAACCACGGTTCAAATTGTTACGCGTCCATGAAATATTGATATCGAAGTCATCGGTTAAGATGTGCTCATCACCGTATTGGTCGATACTTCTCGCAAACTGTTCAACCTGGATATAAGTCGGTACGTTACCGATCTTGTTGTGCGTATAGCCAACACCGAACTCAATGCGGTTCAGCTCATCCATAGGGAAACCCCAGGTTAAGCTCGTACCATAACTTTGGTTGGTATAGTCGACGATGCCCGCTTCAGAGGCTTCAAATTCGTTGTAGAAGATCTTACCGCCTAAGCTCACACCATCCAGGTTCCAGTATGGGTCACGGTAGTCTAAGCTCACGTTTTTTTGGTAATCGTTCATCATGGCACTTACGCCAACACGGTTACCAGAGCCCGCAAAGTTGTCTTGTTGCAGGCCAACTTGGAAACTCACACCAGATTCAGTACCGTAGCCGACACCAAAGTTGATACTGCCTGAGTTCGCTTCCTTAACGTTGTAAACCAAATCAACTTGGTCTTCACTGCCAGGAACACGCACTGTTTGTACATCAACCGTTTCAAAGAAACCTAAACGGTTAAGACGGCTCTTACCGGTATCAATGGACTTAGAGTTAAGCCAGCTGCCTTCCATTTGACGCATTTCACGACGCAGTACTTCGTCTTTCGTTGAGTTGTTACCCGTGAATCGAATATCACGAACATAGATACGGCTGCCCGCTTCTACATTGATAACCAACGACACTTCTTTGGTCTCATCGTCAAATTCAGGAATCGTGCGAACTTGTGGGTACGCGTAGCCAGATTCACCAAGAATTCGTTTTACGTTCTCTTCCAAAGACGTTACCGAAGAACCGTTGTACGTATCGCCGTCTTCGAATGGCACTAACGCTTCGAAGTCAGCCTCACGACCGATTAATTCACCACGGAAAGAGACATCTTTAACGGTGTAGGCTTCGCCTTCATCGAGGCCAAGCGTGATGTAAACACCTTTTTTGTCTGGAGAGATCGCCACCTGCGTAGAGTCAACCTTAAACTTAAGGTAACCACGGTCAAGGTAGTAAGATTTCAGCGCTTCGATATCACCGGCTAATACTTGCTTTTGGTATTTTTCATCCGCAAGGAAATTCCACCATGCAACATCAACATTCAGATTGAAACGACTAAGCAGTTCAGAGTCAGAGAAGACTTCATTACCGATAAAGTTGATTTGCTGAATCTTAGCGGATACGCCCTCAGTAAACACAAACTTAAGGTCAGAACGGTTACGTGGCAGAGGTGTCACAACCGCTTTTACTGTCGCGTTGTACTTACCAACACTGTAGTAAAAATCTTCAAGGCCTTTTTCAATGTTACTCAGCGTAGTACGGTCAAGGGCTTCACCTTCACGAACACCAGACGCATCTAGGTTCTGCTGAAGCTGTTCTTCTTTAATCGCTTTATTACCAGAGAATGAGATGCTTGCGATGGTCGGTCGTTCTTGAACTTGAACAATCAATACACCTTCATCACGAAGTACTTTAACGTCCTCAAAGTTGCCCGAAGCATACAGTGCACGAATGATCTCAGACACATCGCTTTCATCCACTTCATCGCCAATACGTACTGGCATTTTCAGTAGAGCTGCACCAAGTGCAACACGCTGTAAACCTTCGATCTTGATATCTTGAACTACAAAGTTTTGTGCTCCGTTCGCAGCCACACTAGTGGCCAATAGACTTGCGAACAGAATTTGCTTAATCGCCATACTTATTCTAATTATTCCTTGCTACTACCAATGCCTGTGAGAAACCATTCACAGACGAGTAAAATCGTTAAATATTGCCAGAGCCATCAATGAGAAGAGGATTGCCCCTCCCACTCTGTATCCCATTTCCTGAACTTTCTCAGGTACCGGTTTACGAGTAACGGCCTCAATAGCGAAAAACAGCAAATGTCCGCCATCAAGCATAGGCAGCGGAACCAAATTAATAATCCCTAAGTTAACACTAATCAGAGCCAAAAAGCCTAAGAAGTAAACCAAACCGTAATCGGCGGTTGTCCCTGCACCTTTAGCGATTGAAATCGGGCCACTCAAGTTATTTAAGCCAACATCACCAACGATGAGCTTCTTAAGCATTGTCAGCGTCAAACCAATGATTTGACCTGTTTTATCAAATGCTTTTCCTACAGACTCAATTACACCAAATTGTAACTCAAAGCGATAATCTTCTGGCCATTCTGCGACTTCCGGAGCAATACCTGCATAGCCGATTGTCGAACCATCAGAAAGCTCTCGACTTTTTGGTGTCATAACCAATGACTGCTCGGCACCATTTCGCAATACGACCAAGTCCAATGATGTCATTGGATTAGCACGAATTAACTCAACAACCGACTGCCACTGTTCAATAGGTTGCCCGTTAATCTCAACAATTTTATCGCCAGCTTCAAGACCTGCATCGTATGCAGCGCCATCATCAATGATTTGAGCCAGTACGGTCGATATCTCTGGAGAATACGGTCTAAAGCCCAGCGTTGTCATTGCAGATTCAGTTTCTGGGTTGAACGACCAGTCTGAAATATCCAATGTCATTTGTTGCTCAAAGCCGATGTCGTCTTGAGAAGCAACCGTCACTGTCATGGATTGATCACCAATGTGCGATATCAACCCCATATTGACTGATTCCCAATCTGCGGTTTTGATTCCTGAAATAGATTTAAGTTCCATTCCAGTTTCAATTCCGGCTTGTGCAGCAATAGATTGTGGAGTGACTTCACCAATCACGGGCTTAACCGCGGGTACGCCAATCAAAAATACTAACCAATACGCGAACACCGCAAAGATAAAGTTGAATGCAGGGCCTGCACCCACAATCGCCGTTCGTTTCCAAAGCGGCTTCTTGTCGAAAGCGTATTGCTGTTGATCTTCAGAAAGATCGTCAACACGACCATCGAGCATCTTAACGTAGCCGCCCAGTGGAATCACTGACAAGCTGTATTCAGTACCATCACGGCCCACTTTACTCCAGATTGATTTACCAAAACCAATCGAGAATTTTTCAACTTTCACACCACAACGACGAGCGACCCAGAAGTGTCCAAACTCATGAACAGCAACCAGAATGCCAAGCGCTACGATAAAAGATGCGAAGTTCCACAGAATTCCACTCATGCTAGCTGCTCTTTAATAAATTGAATGGCTATTTGACGAGACATATTATCGAGCTCGAGAAGGCTTTCCAAGCTATCTAAACCCTCAGAGTTATGTTGTTCACATACTTTGCTCATAACGTGTTCGTTAATGACAGCAATATCGGTAAACTTCACCTGATTGTTCAAGAAAGCATCGACCGCGATCTCGTTTGCTGCATTAATGGCTGTTGTCGCATGCTGACCTAAGTAGCACGCTTCAATCGCTAACCTCAAACACGGGTAACGACTGAAATCTGGTTCTAAGAAGGTAAGCTCACCCACTTTAGTAAAGTCTAAAGGCTTAACACCCGCCTCGGTACGATTAGGGTAAGACATCGTCAAAGCGATTGGCGTTGCCATATCTGGTTCGCCCATTTGAGCAAGCACAGAGCCATCCTTGTACTGAACCATCGAGTGAATCACAGACTGCGGGTGAATGATGACCTTTAACTGCTCCTGAGAAGCATTAAATAGCCATTTCGCTTCAATGTACTCTAGCCCTTTATTCATCATAGTCGCAGAATCGACAGAGATCTTAGGCCCCATAGACCAGTTAGGGTGTGCAATTGCGCGTTCAGGAGTCACTGATTCGAGTTCAGCCACATCGGTATAACGGAAAGGACCACCAGAACCAGTCAGAAGAATATGGTTAATGCCGTTTTCTTCAAGGTTACAGCGGCCTAGGTTAGTTTGTACGTTCTGCGGAAGGCATTGGAAAATAGCATTATGCTCGCTATCGACAGGAAGCAGCTCTGCACCGTATTTTTCCACGGCGTCGATAAACAACTGCCCAGACATCACCAAAGCTTCTTTGTTTGCAAGCAAGATACGCTTGCCCGCTTTAACCGCAGACATAGTAGGAAGTAAACCAGCGGCACCAACAATCGCGGCCATTACCGTGTCCACTTCCTCTAGAGAAGCAACCTGACACATACCTTCCGGACCTGAAAGTACTGTAACGTTAGGGTAATTTTCGGACAACATGCCTGTCAGCTGAGATGCAGCATCAGGACAAGCCATAGCAACATAGCTTGGTTGCCACTTTTCAACTAACGCCAGCATCTTTTCAACGTTCGAGCCTGCAGCCAGTGCAACGACCGAATAAAGTTCTGGGTTTTGCTCAACGACTTTTAGTGTACTTGCACCAATTGAGCCGGTAGCGCCAAGGATAGTTAGATTTCGCATCACATATGACCGTAGAAATGTAATAAAGGGCAGAAACACTGCCCTTTTTTATTAGAATGCTAAATAAAGCAGAGCAAAGACAGGGAATGCAGCCGTTAAGCTATCTATTCTATCAAGTATACCACCATGACCAGGAATCAGATTACTACTGTCTTTCACTCCGGAAACACGCTTAAACATGCTTTCTACAAGGTCACCAAGAACAGAGATAACAACGGTCACTAGGGTAATAATAATCATGTGAAGAGGGCTGGTGAATTGGATATCAAAAAAATCAGCAAAGATCCAAGCCACGATCACCGCAGTAATAATGCCACCAATAAGACCTTCAATCGTCTTATTCGGACTTACCGCAGGTGCCATTTTTCGCTTACCAAAACTCTTTCCTGAAAAATAAGCCCCGCTGTCTGCAGCCCAAACAAGCAAGCAAACAAACATCACCAGTTTAGCACCGTGGTAAGGATCAGTATCGATACCGTTAGCACGCAGGATAACCACACTCCAGAAGAATGGCAGCAGAGTCAGCACACCAAAGGCGTGACGAAGAAGAGAAGAGGCTTTCCATGCAGGCATAGACTTAGGATAAGTCACCGCCATGCCACTCGCGATTACCCACCAAATCGAGCCAATCGTTAGAATGGCGTAGTGAGCAGTAGACAAGTTATTAAGGCTAAATGCATCAAAAGGGATAAAAGCAAAACTTGCAGCACTTACCACAACCGTTGGAATCAACGCTACATAACGTGATTTGCTTTCAACAAACTGAGTCCACTCCCAAAAACCCAATAGCGAGATTACCGCTAGTGAAAGAATAAATGTAGGAAGTGATAACTCGAAAATACCTAGAATAACTAGGGGAGCTAAAATCAACGCCGTAATAATTCGTTGTTTCAAACCAAAAAATCCTTATTAACTGTCCATCAGAGCTTTAACTTGCTCACCGGTGCATCCAAAACGACGCTCACGGTTAACAAACCAAGTCACAGCTTCTACTAAGCTGTCTTCATTAAAGTCTGGCCAGAATTGTTCAGTGAAATACATTTCGGCGTAAGCCAACTGCCAAAGCATAAAATTACTAATGCGGCATTCGCCACTGGTACGGATAAGTAGATCGACTTCAGGAATATCTGCCATTGTCAGGTGCTGTGTAATCATAGCTTCATCAATGTCATCTACATTAATATCACCAGACTTTACCTGTTGAGCAATAGAGGTCATTGCTTGCTGAATATCCCACTTACCGCCGTAGTTAGCTGCAATATTAATAACCATACCCGTATTGGTGCTAGTCAAAGCTTCCGCTTCTTCTATCTTCTTTTGTAGTCGATCATTGAAACGACTTTTATCACCAATAACACGAAGTTGTAGATTATTTTTATGAAGCTTTTTAACTTCACTCGACAGCACTGAAATAAACAGTTCCATCAAGATACCGACTTCTTCTTCAGGACGACGCCAGTTTTCGCTACTAAATGCAAAAAGAGTAACGGCTTTAATGCCAAGTCTGGCTGCAGAAGAGATAGTTTTACGAACGGCTTGAACACCGTTTTTATGGCCAAAGACGCGAGGCTTGCCCTGAGCTTTTGCCCAGCGACCATTACCATCCATAATGATAGCAATGTGTTTAGGAAGAGAGTCTGTGAACGCTTGAGAATTATGCATAAAAGAGTGAATCAAATTCTAATAGTCGAACAGAGTAGCATAAAAAAACGCTGCACCGTGAGTACAGCGTTTTTCCGGAAAGAAAAGAATATGGAAAATTAAACTTCCATCAACTCTTTTTCTTTAACAGCTAGAACTTCGTCTACGTTCTTAACCGCAGCGTCAGTTAGCTTTTGAATTTCGTCTTGTGCTTTACGATCTTCATCTTCAGAGATTTCTTTATCTTTAAGAAGTGCTTTTAGATCGCCATTCGCGTCACGACGGATGTTACGGATAGCAACACGGCCACCTTCAGCTTCGCCACGAACGATTTTAACTAGGTCTTTACGACGCTCTTCCGTTAGCGGTGGAAGTGGAACACGGATAACTGTACCCGCAGACATAGGGTTTAGGCCTAGGTCAGATGTCAGGATTGCTTTTTCAACTAGAGGAGTCAGCGTTTTATCAAACACTGTAATAGCTAGTGTACGTGCATCTTCAGCGATAACGTTAGCTACTTGAGTCAAAGGCGTTGGAGCACCGTAGTACTCAACAGTAAGACCAGAAAGTAGGCTCGGGTGCGCACGGCCTGTACGAATCTTTTGCAGGCTGTTTTTTAGTGCATCAACACTTTTTACCATGCGCTCTTGAGCGTCTTTTTTGATTTCGTTAATCACAATTTCACCTTGATTATGTTCTTTCTTCAAGAAAGCTTTTTATTTGGAGTGATAAGGATAAGCTTACCAAGGTACAACACCTCAGTAAGCCCGAAAAATTAGTCAGCGTCGCTGATTAATGTACCTTCAGTTTCACCCATAACCACGCGACGTAGTGCGCCTGGTTTATTCATGTTAAATACACGGATTGGCATTTTGTGATCACGTGCTAGCGTAAATGCAGCCAAGTCCATTACTTTAAGTTCTTTATCAAGAACCGTGTTGTAAGACAACGTATCATACAACTCTGCGTCTGGGTTTGCTACTGGGTCAGCAGTAAATACACCATCTACTTTTGTCGCTTTTAGAACTACGTCAGCTTCGATTTCGATACCACGTAGACATGCAGCAGAGTCAGTAGTGAAGAATGGGTTACCAGTACCAGCAGAGAAGATCACAACGCGACCTTGACGTAGTTGGCTGATTGCGTCTGCCCAGTTGTAATCGTCACACACGCCTTTTAGAGGAATTGCAGACATTACACGTGCGTTTACGTAAGCACGGTGAAGAGCGTCACGCATTGCAAGGCCGTTCATTACCGTTGCAAGCATACCCATGTGGTCACCAACAACGCGGTTCATGCCAGCTTCAGCAAGACCAGCACCACGGAACAAGTTACCGCCACCGATAACAACACCAACTTGAACGCCTAGTTCAACCAATTCTTTTACTTCTTGAGCCATACGATCAAGGATCGTTGGGTCAATACCAAAACCTTCTTCGCCTTGTAGCGCTTCACCGCTAAGTTTTAACAGAATACGTTGATACACTGGTTTAGGGTTCGTAGTCATGGAGTTTACCTTCCAAAGAGTTGATGATTAACAGTCATGGATAAAAACTGAAGAGCTCAGTTTGCATTCATAACAGCTAAAAGTCGGAAATAATTCATTATTCATAAAAAGACCGCAGCATTTGCCACGGTCTTTTTCAAACAATACGCTAAGGATTAACCTTTTTGTACCGCAGCAACTTCGTCAGCGAAGCTCATTTCAGCCGCTTTCTCGATGCCTTCACCAACTTCTAGACGTACGAAGTCAGATACTGAAGCGCCTTTCTCTTTCAGGATAGCGCCAACAGTTTGCTTAGGCTCCATGATGAAAGCTTGACCAGTTAGAGAGATTTCGCCCGTGAATTTCTTCATACGGCCAACAACCATTTTCTCTGCGATTTCAGCTGGTTTGCCTTCGTTCATAGCGATTTCAACTTGAACTGCTTTTTCTTTCTCAACTACGTCTGCAGGTACGTCTTCTGGGTTTAGGAACTCAGGACGTGATGCAGCAACGTGCATTGCAACGTGCTTAAGCGTTTCAGCTTCGCCTTCACCAGCAACAACAACACCGATTTTCTCGCCGTGACGGTAAGAAGCTAGTGCAACACCTTCAACGAATTGTACGCGACGGATGTTGATGTTTTCACCGATCTTAGTTACTAGTGCAATACGCGCTTCTTCAAATTTAGCTTGAAGAGCAGCGATTTCTAAACGTTCTGCTAGAGCAACTTCAGCAACTTCGTTAGCGAATGCAAGGAAACCTGCATCTTTAGCTACGAAATCAGTTTGGCAGTTAACTTCAAGAAGAGCAGCTGCGCCGTTTGCTTCTTTGATGATGATTGCGCCTTCAGCAGCAACGTTACCAGCTTTTTTAGCTGCTTTCGCTGCGCCAGATTTACGCATGTTTTCAATTGCTAGCTCGATGTCGCCTTCAGCAGCAACAAGTGCTTTTTTACATTCCATCATGCCCGCAGCTGTGCGTTCACGAAGTTCTTTAACTAGAGCTGCAGTTACAGTTGCCATTCTCTATTCCTCAGTAAATTCTAAAAAAGATAAAAAACAGGGGCCTAATTAATTGGCCCCTGATATTGACTGTATTCAGTCCGTTAAGCCACCGATTATGACCGCTTAATATGAACTAAATATGGCTCAGAGCCGCTATTATTCAGCTTCTACAAAACCGTCTTTTTCAGCAGCTACAGCAGCAACATCTTTGTTACGACCTTCTTTAACCGCGTCTGCAGCAGCGTTTAGGTAAAGCTGTACTGCACGGATTGCATCATCGTTACCTGGGATAACGAAGTCAACGCCGTCTGGGTTAGAGTTAGTATCAACTACAGCGTAAACTGGGATACCTAGGTTGTTTGCTTCTTTAACTGCGATGTGTTCGTGATCAGCATCGATTACGAATAGAGCGTCTGGAAGGCCGCCCATGTTCTTAATACCACCAAGAGATTTCTCTAGCTTCTCCATTTCACGAGTACGCATTAGAGCTTCTTTCTTAGTAAGCTTGTCGAAAGTACCGTCTTGAGCTTGCGCTTCAAGTTCTTTCAGACGCTTGATAGACTGACGAACAGTTTTGTAGTTCGTTAGCATACCGCCTAACCAGCGGTTGTTAACGTAGAACTGGTTGCTGTTGATAGCAGCTTCTTTAACAGCTTCAGATGCAGCGCGCTTAGTACCAACAAAAAGAACTTTACCTTTCTTCTCGCCAACTTTAGCAATTTCAGCTAGAGCGTCGTTGAACATTGGTACAGTTTTTTCTAGGTTGATGATATGTACTTTGTTACGAGCACCAAAGATGAATGGCTTCATTTTTGGGTTCCAGTAACGAGTTTGGTGACCGAAGTGAACACCAGCTTTAAGCATATCGCGCATTGATACAGTTGCCATTTTAAAATCCTCTATGGGGTTAGGCCTCCACATCCCCCATGAATCCGACCCCTAACAACTAACCACTTTTCAGCCGTTATCTGTGTTGTTGAGGCACCCCGGAACATGTGTCGGAATGTGTGTGATTTAAAGAAATAAGTTAGTGGACACAAAGCTTGTTTCGCCAAGTGGAGAAAACAGTCCTGATGTCCGGCGCGCTTTATACCATATTTTGTCTATCTATGGCTAGAAAAAATTCTAAAAATGGCGACTGCTATACTGAACCGTGGCGGCGAATTTCCTCTGTAAAATAGTGTCCTATTCAAATCACGCTGCACCATTAAACCGAACATTATCCACTCAGATTGAGCAGTATCCACCAATATTGTACGGACATGGTAATGTTGCGCTAAAATGCTGCACTGATAGAATAGCCCCAATATGCACACTTAGGTGCTACCAAATTAAGAGATATGCAATGGCTGTAAAAATTAAAACTGCTGAAGAAATCGAAAAAATGCGCGTTGCCGGCAAACTGGCCGCTGAAATTCTAGAGATGATTGAACCTCACATCCAAGTAGGTACAACGACAGAAGAACTGAACAAAATCTGTCACGAGTACGCTCTAGAAAGAGGCGCATACTCAGCACCACTTGATTACCACGGTTTCCCTAAGTCAATCTGTACGTCTATCAACCACATCGTGTGTCACGGCATTCCAGCATCACAAGATGAGACAGGTAGCACAGGTCAATTCAAACCTGCAGTATTGAAAGATGGCGATATTCTAAACGTTGATATAACTGTGATTGTTCCTGATGATGAAAATGCAGACCTAAGCGTTCGTCCACAAGGTTACCACGGTGACACATCTAAGATGTTCCTAGTGGGTGAGGTTTCACCTGCAAACAAGCGTCTGTGCATGGTTGCTCAAGAAGCACTTTACGAAGGCATGCGCCAAGTTAAGCCAGGTGTTCAACTTGGTCAAATCGGTACTGCTATCGAGAAGTACATCAAAACAAACAACAAGAACAACCCACGCGCTAAGTTCTCTATTGTTAAAGATTACTGTGGTCACGGCATTGGTTCTGAGTTCCACGAAGATCCACAAGTAGTTCACTACAAGAACAGCGATCGCACCGTGCTAAAAGCAGGCATGTGCTTCACTATCGAGCCAATGATCAACGCGGGTAAGTTTGGCTGTCGTCTTGATGACGAAGATAGCTGGACAGTATACACAGCAGACAGCAAGAACTCGGCTCAATGGGAGCACACTCTGGTTGTAACTGATACTGGTTGTGAAGTACTAACACTGCGCAGCGATGATACAATCCCACGTATCATGAAGAACGCTTAGTTCACCGAACTGAGCGCATCAGCCTTTTAAAAATATCCTCGCCGCATTGTCGAGGATATTTTTTATCCACTCAATTTCGATTTTCCATCAGCTTCTGTTAAATTGTTTACTATTCTCATTTGCTTGCACGGATAGCAGACTATGCCTTATCAATGCCCTCTTACGTTCAATGACGAACAAATTGAAATCTGCGAATTAAAAAATCAGCTCGAGATCTTCACGCAGTATCAAAAAAATGAATTTCTGAACCACCATCCCGTCACCGATTTGGTTCTACTGCGCTCCGAATACATGGATTTACTTCTCAATCGTTTGTGGGAAAATTTCGGATTCAACAAACTGCCTCATATTTCACTTGTCGCAGTGGGTGGTTATGGTCGTGGCGAACTGCATCCTTTGTCTGACATTGATATTCTCATTGTCTCGCAAAAAACACTACCACCAGCTCTTGGTGAAAAGGTCAGTCAATTCATTACTCTACTTTGGGATTTAAAGCTCGAAGTTGGCCATGCTGTGCGAACTATTACTGAGTGTCTCGATATCGGCACCGATGATTTAACCGTCGCGACCAACCTACAAGAGTCGCGATTGTTATGTGGTAGTGAAGACACTTTCCAAGAACTAAAACTGAAGATTCATTCCGATTCATTTTGGCCAAGTGAGACGTTTTACAAAGCCAAGATTCAAGAACAGAGAGAGCGTCATGCTCGCTACCACGACACCACCTATAATTTAGAACCGGACATCAAATCGACTCCGGGAGGGCTCAGAGACATCCATACCCTGAGCTGGGTTGCGCGTCGCCACTTCGGCGCGACCTCTTTGTTAGAGATGAGCAAATACGGCTTTCTGACCGATGCTGAATATCGTGAGCTCGTTGAGTGCCAAGATTTTTTATGGCGTGTTCGCTTTGCATTGCATATTGAACTGCGCCGTTACGACAACCGTTTAACGTTCGCGCATCAAGCTCAAGTCGCTGAACATCTGGGTTATACGGGTGAAGGAAACCGTGGTGTTGAGATGATGATGAAAGAGTTCTACCGAACCCTTCGTCGTGTTGCTGAACTGAATAAGATGCTGCTTAAGCTGTTCGATCAAGCGATCATCAATGGCGGTCAAACCCAAGACGCTGAAATTCTCGATAGTGATTTCCAACGTCGAGGTTCGTTGATCGAAGCGCGCAAGCCTGCCCTATTCCAAGCAAGACCAGAAACCATTCTCGATATGTTCATCCATATCGCCAATGACTCGACTATCGAAGGGGTAAGTCCACCAACATTGCGACAACTGCGTACGGCACGCCGTCGATTGAACCGATTCCTGCATACCATTCCTGAAGCTCGTGACAAGTTCATGGATCTAGTTCGCCACCCTAATGCCCTGCACAAAGCCTTTAGCTTAATGCACAAATTGGGCGTGCTCTCTGCGTACTTACCGCAGTGGAGCCAGATCGTTGGTCAGATGCAGTTTGACCTATTCCATGTTTACACCGTGGATGAGCACAGTATCCGCCTGCTCAAGCACATCAACCGCTTTGGTCAAATCGAAAACCACGATAAGCACCCTATCTGCTGTGAAGTCTATCCTCGAGTACAGAAGAAAGAGTTGCTGATCCTTGCCGCTATCTTCCATGACATCGGCAAAGGCCGCGGCGGAGACCACTCTGAGATAGGTGCGGTTGAGGCTTACTCTTTCTGTATTGAACACGGGCTATCGAAGCCTGAAGCCAAACAAGTCGCGTGGTTGGTACAAAATCACCTATTGATGTCAGTAACGGCTCAACGTCGTGATATCTACGATCCGGACGTAATCACAGAGTTCGCCAAGAAAGTACGCGACGAAGAGTCGTTAGAACTGCTGGTGTGCCTAACGGTAGCCGATATCTGTGCAACCAACCCAGAACTATGGAACAGCTGGAAACGTACCCTACTCGCAGAACTGTTCCATTCTACGCAGCGCGCACTGCGCCGCGGCTTGGAAAACCCCGTCGATGTCAGAGACCGTATTCGTCATAACCAGCAAATGGCATCTGCACTGCTGCGTAAAGAAGGCTTCACGGCTCGTGAGATTGAGGTGTTGTGGCAGCGTTTCAAAGCTGACTATTTCTTGCGTCACACACATAAACAAATCGCTTGGCACTGTGAGCACTTACTTCGCCTAGAAGACCCAAGGCAACCGTTAGTGCTGATCAGTAAGAAAGCGACGCGCGGTGGCACAGAAGTGTTCGTTTATTGTAAAGACCAAGCAGCACTGTTTGCGACCGTGGTTGCCGAACTCGACAGACGTAACTTTAACGTTCATGACGCGCAGGTCATGGTTAGCAAAGATGGTCATGTTTTGGATACCTTTATCGTACTAGACCAGCACGGCGAAGCGATTGATGAAGCAAGACACAAAGCCGTTGCTAAACATCTGACTCATGTATTGACTGATGGCCGCCCGACTAAGATTAAGACGCGTCGCACGCCACGTAACTTGCAACACTTTAAGGTCAAAACCTTAGTTGAGTTCCTACCAACCAAGAGCAAGAAACGTACCTTGATGGAGTTAAGAGCTCTTGATACGCCGGGGTTATTGGCTCAAGTCGGTGCAACCTTTGCTGAGTTAGACATCAATTTGCACGGCGCTAAAATTACCACCATCGGCGAACGTGCAGAAGATTTGTTTATTCTGACTAGTGAAGCGGGAGGAAGGCTATCTGAAGAGCAGGAACAAGCGCTAAGAGAAAGATTGACGGAGCATGTTTCGGAACTTGCGCCCTAAAAACAGAATCTAATCATCAGATAAGTGTGGGTAAAGATAGAGAGCGATCTTGCCCACAACTTACAATCAATTCCCATATATCAACTATCTAGCTCGTCGTTAGGCTGCTACATTGATCAAGTCAATTACATAAAAGTATTACATTCATAAACTAGAGGTCGCTTATGTATCCAAACCTCACTGGCTTAGGTATCCACGAACCTAAACAGATTGAACGTTACTCCCTTCGCCAAGAAGCTCACAAAGATATTCTTAAGATTTACTTCCGTAAACAGAAAGGCGAACTGTTCGCGAAAAGCGTTAAGTTTAAGTATCCACGACAAGTAAAAAGTGTGCTTGTTAGCGGTGGCAACAATCAATACAAAGAAGTGACAGAGATTAACCGCAACCTCACTCTTGTGATTGATGAACTCAACAAAATCACCAAACCGACGCCAACGGCTGAGGTGGATGTGAAACAGAAAATTCTTACTGACTTACGTCACCTAGAGAAAGTGGTATCGAGCAAGATCGCAGAGATCGAAGCGGATCTAGAAAAGCTAAAATGATCCCGCGATTCACGGTTAGCTATGAACTGGTAACAACTAAATGTTAACTACCCGTTCAAATTGCACAGACATTAAAAAGGGCTGATATCACTATCAGCCCTTTATTTTTTCTTCTGTCTACGTTGACTAGACACGTGTGCGTTTACTTAGACAAACATACTCCAGCATTCACTAAGTTGGTATCCCACTCAAAGGTTTCAAATAACCTTAACCACGTTTCATCTAGGTTGGCCTTCATCACTAACTCTTTTTTAGTGAAAGGATGAATGAAGCGCAATTCAGAAGCATGCAGCAACAGACGGTGTGAGTCTAAATCATCACGAAACAATCGGTTATGTTTACCATCACCATGTGAAGTATCGCCGACAATCGGGTGTCTTAGGTGAGCCATATGACGACGCAGCTGATGTTTACGTCCTGTCTTTGGCATCATCTCAACTAAGCAGTAACGACTGGTAGGAAAGCGACCAGTTGAATACGGTACTTCGACTTTCGCTAACGGCTCGTAAACGGTGACAGCTTCTTGTGGTTCTTTGTCTTCTTTCGCGAACTTATCGGCGATCTTATCCAGTTCAACCTTAAGCGCATAATCGAGCGTATCGCCCTCTTCTATCCACCCACGCACAATCGCATGATAGGTTTTTTGCATCTCGTGGTTGGCGAACATCGGCATCACCTCAGAGGCAACCTCACTCGACAGTGCAAACACCAACACACCAGATGTAGGTCGGTCTAAACGATGCAGAGGAAAGACATGCTGACCAATTTGGTCGCGCAGAGTCTGCATCACAAACTGAGTCTCGTGTTTATCCAACCATGAGCGATGCACTAGCATACCCGCAGGCTTATTCACTGCGACAAAATACTCATCTTGATAAATGATCTCTAACATTACGCACATACCTCATCAATGCTCTGAATTGTCACTAGCAGTTCGACTTTGTCTGCCTCATTTTTCCACACTTCACCAAAATAAGGATGGATAGCAAAGCCTTTCGGTAGGCTCATTTGGGCATCCATCATTGCGTTGATCTTAACGATAAAGATCCACTGCAACCACTCTTCCGGTTGTAACGAATCAATCCCGAAAGGTTCAACGCTCGCCAGAGCTTCATCCGAAGGCGGAAGCGTGCTCCATAGCGAACATTGGCGCATTTGTTCTTCTAGTTGTTGAAGTAAAAGAGGTAACTTTGTGGCTGCTGTCATTTTTCACCAAGTTATTTATCTAGTGACCTTGAAATTGGGGCATAGAGTACCATCTATTTAGGAAAGAAAGTTAGGAGCTTTATTACTATGGAAACGATTCACACGCTCACTCAGTTACTAAAGAATAGCGGTTGCCAGTACGATATCTACGACCTAGGTCGCCGTATTCAGAAGATCGACAACACCTTATTCTCTGATGTTGAGCAAGGGAAACAGCCGTACCCATTTCCACTTCAGAAACAAGCTCACTTAGCGATTAGTTACTGGAACGAACACAAGCAACCTTGGATCTGGTTCCTAAAATTCAAACTGGACGAAAGAGGCCTATTACATCAAGGTGATGTCGGCAATTTCCTTAAGTTTGTTATCGAAGCGATGGGCACACGTTTGAACGGTGAGATCAGCGAAGAGCAACAACAAAAGCTGTCAAACAACCCATATACCTTCAAGCCTTCAGAAGACAAAATGGCCGTGTTCCATAGCCAAGTAAGAGCAGGTTTAGACCTTGCAACGAGCCAATACTACGAACACGCTCAACACTACTTCACAGGCGATCTAGGCTGGGACAACTGGAAAACCGTTGGCCTACAAGGCATCACTGATATGTGTGCTCGTTTAGGCAGCCAACAAAATGGTGTCGCGATTCGCAAAGCATTGAATAAGCTGCCTTCAGAACCTCTATACGCGACTCTCGGGGCGCTTGAGCATACGCAAATCAATGACAAGCTCGCTCAACGCTTACAAGAAATGGCAGAGAATGAGATTAACAGTCAAGAGCCAGATCTGTTCTTACTGTCAGCACTGGTACGTGCCCTTTCTGGCGCAGAGCAAAGCACAACCAACGCCGTAATTAACCAAGTTCTGGCTAGCCCGCGCTTAAGCCACCAAGAAGTATTGATTGGTTTGGCTGGTCGCAGCTGGCACGCACTGCAAGATCCTGCGATTGCTGAGCAGTTCTTGCTGCGTCTCGCACAAACGGGCAACCAAAACTTGTTCAATCAGTTATTTGCAGATTTAGTGATGATTCCGACACTGAGAATGGTATTTTTACCATTATTGAACTCGAACCCATCACCAGAACTCGCCAATGCACTTGTAGAATTACAACAAGCGGCTAAGTCGCAATAGATACCAGACAGAACAGCTCAGTAGCTCATAACAAAAAGCTCAAATCACGAACGGAATAGAGAGATAAAAGGAAGTATGGATTAAATGATAGATAACTTATTGGCTATTTTGATGCTGTGCTTCTTTTGCTTTCTGTTTTGGCAACAGCGCAGGCAATCCGAGCTTGCGAAAGCTGCCATTGCGAGAAAATGTAAAGAGCTCGACTTACAGCTATTAAGTGTTGCCTTTAGTGGTCATAAACTTAAGATGCGCCATGAGCTCACCACCATTTGGCGCTGGCACACCGTGTATCAATTTGAGTTTTCAGCGTTAGGTGATGACCTGTACCAAGGGAAACTGACCATGGTGGGCTTCCGTTCTATGCGGTTTGAGCTACAGCCTCATAGAATGTAACGTCGCAATACGCGGTATAACTATATTCATGATAAGGGCCAAACTGATCTTGTTTGGTCTCTTTAAATGCAAAGCCTAACTTTTCAAGTAACTTAATTGATGGGTTATGACCAACATTAACGGTCGCGACAACATTCGTTAGGTGTTCTTCAAAACAAACCAAACTAAAGAAAGGTTTTAGCACTTCACTAGCAAGGCCTTGATTCCAAAACTCCTTGTCCAGAATAAATCCCAGTTCATGCTTCCCTTCTTCAGACGAAACAAACAAATGCCCGAGGTATTCGCGGGTTTGGTTGTGGATAATGGCTCGGCAAAAACCAACGTTGTCGTTCAGTATTTCTTGAAATAGGTGTTTTGCAGAGGCAATAGAATGCGGCCCGTTCATTTCAGCACGATTGATGGGGCAGCAATTCAACTTGATAAAGTCATGTTCTAACTGCTCGGTATAAGGTACCAACAGCGTTCTTGAGGTTGCTATCGTCATAAAACACTCCTTGTGTTGACCATTAGCAGAAAAGCAGATGTCGCGTGCTTAGATAAAAGCTCCTGAATTAAAGAGAGCCCCTAGATAGAGAAAAAGCCTTAGGAAAAGAAAAGCCCCGACACCGAAGTGTCAGGGCTAGGGTCTTACTCGCAGCAGTCCGGCTACTAATTAATGCTCCATGCATCATCCATAATAGTGGCTGTAATCCTTCAGCTCTTTCCTTTACTTCGCCGTCCTAGCGGTGTCCAATCATCCTGAAAGCTAACAATCCTAGTTAGCGCACATCACTTGTTCCGTGAGCGGTGTCCTTTACATCGTCCTGATGCTAATCCAACCCTTTAATCCTAAAGGTGTCCATTGTCATTCCGTTGCAGCTAACTTCCTGTTAACTGACTGTATCCCTACAATGTCCTTACGCTCCATGCTTGATCACTCAATCCTAAGTAACCAAATCTTCATCCTGAAGATAACCAAATCCTTGGTGCTTTCCTGTTCCGTGTCAGAATCCTTCCGACAAGGTTTAATTTACGCGATTTAGGATTTCGGACAATAGATTTGCATCACATTTTGAATTCAAGAAAGTTGTTAATTATATAAAACAATTAAAATTCAACACCTTAACCATGTGCGCATCAATCTCTCTAGCGATGTATTCGTGTTATCTCACAACCTTTGTAAGAGATCTCTCACAAGCCATGGGCGGTTTTATGATTCGCTATCATTCACCAGAGCGAGTAAAATGACTAAAGACTAAAAATGGAGATCAACATGCTGACAAAAGATGTTTCTGAAGAGTTGAAATCAGTGCTTGAAGGACTGCAAGCGCAAGGGAAAGAGCCGACAGTTGCTTTAGTTAAGGCTCGTATGAGCACATCCGTTCCGATGCCCGCTTTAATCACGACCATCAAGAGCTGGAAAAGCGCAAATCGTGTTCCTAAAGTTGAAGTCGCGACACAAGAAGAGCCAGCACTTGATCGTGTTAGCCAACTGGAAAAGCAAATCCTTGAACTCACTGCTCGCGTTGCCATGCTTGAAGCTAAACTAACTGATCAATAAGGCAACTGAGCAATAAGTTGACCGATAAATAAGCTAACAGAGAAATAGAACACTATGAAGATATGGGTTGATGCGGACGCTTGTCCAAAGGTTATCCGAGAAACAATCGTACGCGCAGCTGAGCGCACAGGGGTTGAATGTACCTTTGTGGCAAACCATCTGGTTCCCGTTCCTAAACGCAATAACATTCACTCAATTCAAGTGCCAAGCGGGTTTGATATTGCTGATGATGAAATCGTAAAGCGCACTGAACCCGGCGATCTTGTGATTACATCCGATATCCCTCTGGCTGACGAAGTGATCACTAAAGGTGGGCAAGCACTCAGCTCTCGTGGTGAGCTTTACACCAAAGAGACCATTAAAGCGCGTCTGAACATTCGTGACTTTATGGATACCATGCGCTCAAGTGGCATCCAAACGGGTGGACCAAGTGCCCTTTCTCAAACCGACCGTCGTGAGTTTGCCAACCACTTAGATAGAATTCTAGCCAAACGCTAGCTGGCTCATCCGAGCTTAACCTAGTTCTATCTCTCCATAAAAAATCAAAAAACCTGCAAACAATGCAGGTTTTTTTAATATCAATTAGAAGAAGGTTTCCCCTACTCTACAACTAAGGCGTGTAGTACGTTGCAGCACCTGGACCTACTGGTAGGCCAAATACGAATACCCAAACGTAGAACATTAAGCTCCAACCAACCAAGAATACGATTGAGTATGGAAGCATAGTTGCAATCAGAGTACCGATACCTAGGTTCTTCATGTAACGCGTCGCTACAGCTAGGATAAGACCAAAGTAGCTCATCATTGGCGTAATGATGTTGGTTGTTGAATCACCGATACGGTAAGCCGCTTGAATCGTTTCAGGTGCGTAACCTACTAACATTAGCATTGGAACGAAGATTGGCGCTGTTACTGCCCACTGAGCAGAAGCCGAACCGATCATCAGGTTAATGAAGCCACACATTAGGATGAATGCGAAGAACAACATTGGACCCGTTAGGCCGATATCCTGTAGGAAAGTAGCACCTGCAACTGCGAATACTTGACCGAAGTTAGTCCACTTGAAGAAAGCAACAAACTGAGCAGCGAAGAACACAAGTACGATGTACATGCCCATTGAAGACATAGACTTAGACATTGCATTGATTACATCACGGTCTGTTTTCATTGTGCCGGTAACTTTACCGTAAACAAAACCAGGAACTGCGAAGAATACGAAGATGAACGCTACGATACTTTTCAGGAATGGAGAACCTGAAACCGTACCTGCTGCTGAACGTAGAACACCATCAGCTGGAACAATCGTCCAAGCAAGAAGCGCTGAAACCGCTAGCACTGCGATACCCGCAAACTTAAGGCCTTTCTTCTCAACGTCTGTTAGCTTGCCCATTGAATCATTTGATAAATCTTCAGACGCTTCTTCGTCGTTGTATTTACCCAGTTTTGGTTCAACAATCTTCTCAGTTACAAATGCACCTGTAATCGCGATGAAGAAAGTAGAAACAAACATGAAGTACCAGTTTGATTCAGGACCAACGTTGTAAGTCGGGTCAATCATTTGTGCTGCTGTTGTAGTAATACCAGAAAGCAGCGGGTCAACCGTACCGATTAGAAGGTTTGCAGAGTAACCACCAGATACACCAGCAAATGCTGCCGCTAGACCTGCTAATGGGTGACGACCCAAAGAGTGGAAAAGCATTGCTGCAAGCGGGATAAGTACTACATAGCCAAGCTCTGAAGCCGTGTTAGAGATAATACCTGCGAAAACTACGGTTACCGTAACCATGCGCTTAGATGCGCCCATTACCATGCCACGCATCGCCGCAGATAATAGACCTGAGTGCTCAGCAATCGCTACACCTAGCATTGCAACAAGCACGGTACCTAATGGCGCAAAGCCAACAAAGTTTGTCACTAGATTAGTAACAATGAGCTGTAAGCCTTCAGCATTAAGTAAGCTTACAACGTAGATCATGCCGTCAGCAGCACGACCTGGAGCACCTTCTGGACGAGGGTCCATAACAGAGACTTCAAAATATCCAGCGATACCTGAAGTAACTAGAATAGCGACACAGAAGATTGCGAAAAGAGTGATCGGGTGGGGTAATAGGTTCCCCAAATATTCAACACCATCGAGAAAACGGGTAAAAATAGGTTTCTTTGGCGAGTTGTTTTTTATTGAAGCAGATGAACTCATCTGTTCCCTCCTTGTGTAGTGATTCCTGTGCAATTGTGACAAAGATGTTCAAATTGCCAGCGAAGGGTACGCGACAAAATTATCAATTAGAAATTCAAAATGTTACAAAATGTGTAGCAAAGGACGATTTTTAACTCTATTTGAACAATTAATTAGCAAATAAATCTACATTAAATACAAAATCTAGATTTATAATTCACAATTACACATTCACTACAAATATAAGTGATAGTATAACCCATTGATTCACTTGAAAATAAAACACACCATACGATAAATTAATACACAATATCCTGTCAGGTTCTTCTCGAGGGAAAAGAAAAACAGACAAATGAATGAAGTTTGACTTTCCCCTCGTTTTTACACTCGCGTCACATCAATTTGACTGACTAATTCTGAACCGCTTTGAATCTCGGATTGGTTTTGCAGATAACATAATGACGACCTCTGCGCTTAACTATCTGGCAATCAGGGTGACGGCTTTTCGCACTTTTAAGTGATTTAACAACTTTCATTATTTAGCTCCCTTACCTAATTGACCAAAGCGACGAGTAAAATTAGCAACACGTCCCTCTTTATGTAGCACTCTCTGTTTACCCGTATAGAAAGGATGTGATTTTGAAGACACTTCAATAGTGAAATAAGGGTAAGTATTACCATCTTCCCATTCGATAGTACGCTCTGTTTTCAAGGTGGAGCCAATCAAGAAGTACTCATCAACATTGGTGTCGTGGAACACCACTGTGCGGTAGCCCGGGTGGATATTCGGTTTCATTGTATTTCCCTAAATAATTGAATTGATATGTTATAACATAACAAATGATAATTATTATCAAAAGAAAAACAAGCGATTTTATGATATTTTCCCGCCATAGATCGTAATCAGAGACGTCCACTCATGTACTCCATTGAACCTATTGGCTTTATAGAGTCTCCCTATAAAGAGAAGTTCGCAGTGCCAAGGCAACCTAGATTGGTACCAACATCCACCTCAAGAGTCAGATTGGTTGATGCAGCAAACTGTCTTGAGTCTGTTCGGGATATTGAGCAATTTAGCCATGTGTGGTTGTTGTTTCTGTTCGATAAGAACCTTGAAGCGGGCTGGAAACCAACTGTGAGGCCGCCTCGACTTGGCGGCAATGAACGTATCGGTGTTTTCGCATCACGTGCGACATTCAGACCGAATGGGATTGGTATGTCCGCGGTTGAGCTCAAAGGTGTCTATCAAGAAAAAGGACAAACTTGGTTGGACTTGGGCAGCGTCGATCTCGTTGACGGTACACCGATCATCGACATCAAGCCTTATATCCCCTATTCAGATTCGATTCCGGATGCATTGGGAGGGTTTGCCGCCGATGAACCAGAAGTGCTCGACGTTAACTTTTCGCAGCAAGCGCAAAGTAAGCTCGCAAGCCATCCACAAGCGCGCCATATCATTCAGGTGATCAAAGAAGTATTAGGCCAAGATCCTCGCCCTGCCTATAAGAAAGGTAAGCCTGACAACAAGGAATATGCGGTAAATTTGTTCAATCTTAACGTGAAATTCGTGGTTGAAACGCTTTTCATCAATGTAACTGACATTGAACGCTTTTGAGATCCCAAATAGGCTGATATTATATGCGGCTATATCAGATTTGCTGTGGTTACGAACGACAGCAAGTTTTCTTTTATCAATGATGAAACGGATACCATAGAATGCGTACCAGTAACTACCTTCTTTCTACTCTGAAAGAGACTCCAAACGACGCAGAAGTTATCAGCCACCAGCTGATGCTACGTGCAGGTATGATCCGTAAGCTAGCTTCAGGTTTATATACTTGGCTACCTACTGGTCTACGTGTACTGCGTAAAGTCGAAAATATCGTTCGCCAAGAGATCGATAATGCAGGTGCCGTTGAAATCTTGATGCCCGTAGTTCAACCGTTTGAGCTTTGGGAAGAGACTGGCCGTTCTGAAAAGATGGGGCCTGAGCTACTTCGTTTCACAGACCGTCACTCTCGTCCATTTGTTCTTAGCCCAACAGCTGAAGAAGTGGTAACGAGTCTAGTACGTAACGAGATCAGCTCTTACAAACAGCTACCTCTAAATCTGTACCAAATCCAGACTAAATTCCGTGATGAGCGCCGCCCTCGTTTTGGCGTAATGCGTGCACGTGAATTCTCTATGATGGATGCGTACAGCTTTGATATCGACAAAGAAGGCTTAGAAAAGTCTTACCAAGCGATGCACGATGCTTACTGTAAAGCATTCGACCGTATGGGCCTTGAATACCGTCCAGTATTGGCAGACTCTGGCGCAATCGGCGGCAGCGGCTCTCAAGAGTTCCACGTTCTTGCTGAAAGCGGCGAAGACCTAATCGCATTCTCAACTGAGTCAGATTACGCAGCAAACATCGAAAAAGCAGAAGCACTTGCTCCTACTGAAGATGCAGCAGCACCAACTCAAGAGATGGAACTGGTTGATACACCAAATGCGAAAACTATCGCAGAATTGGTAGAGCAACACGGTCTAGCAATCGAGAAGACAGTTAAGACTCTATTCGTTAAAGCATCTGATGAAGTAGAAGCAGATATCATTGCTCTAATCATCCGTGGTGACCACGAGCTTAACGAAGTGAAAGCAGAAAACCTTCCACAGGTTGCTTCTCCATTAGAGATGGCTTCTGAAGAAGAAATCCGTGCACTTGTTGGTGCAGGTCCTGGTTCACTTGGCCCTGTTGGCCTAGAGCTACCATTCATCGTTGACCGCTCAGTTGCTGTAATGAGTGACTTCGGCGCTGGTGCAAACGTAGACGGTAAGCACTACTTCGGAATTAACTGGGGTCGTGACGTTGAGCTTGCTCAAGTTGAAGACCTACGTAACGTAGTTGAAGGTGACCTTAGCCCATGTGGTAAAGGTACTATCCAGCTTAAGCGTGGTATCGAAGTGGGTCACATCTTCCAACTGGGTAATACTTACTCTAAAGCAATGAACTGTAACGTGCTTGGTCCTGATGGTAAGAGCGTAATCCTAGAGATGGGTTGTTACGGTATCGGTGTTTCACGTGTTGTTGCATCTGCTATCGAGCAAAACCACGATAAATTCGGTATCACTTGGCCAGACGCACTAGCGCCGTTCCAAGTTGCTATCGTACCAATGAACATGCACAAATCTGAGCGCGTTAAAGAAGCAGCTGAGAAGCTATACGCTGAATTAACAGCTATGGGTATCGAAGTTTTATTCGATGACCGTAAAGAGCGCCCTGGTGTTATGTTTAAAGATATCGAGCTTGTGGGTATCCCTCACACTATCGTTATCGGCGATCGCAGCATGGACGAAGGTAACTTCGAATACAAAAACCGTCGTACTGGTGATAAAGAAGCTATCGCAATGGACACGGTTATCGAGCACCTTAAGGCTCAACTAGCTTAGTAATCCGATTACTGACTAGATAAACATTGAAAGGCTGCCGTTAGGTGGCCTTTTTTGTGCCTGTCATTTCGCTTCAAACTCCCTTCTATTTATCAGTAGAGTAAATAACGTAAGTTAATCCCCTGTTCATCTTTAAATCCGTATATTGGTGTCATCAACTTTTTGGACATGCTCACCATTGGAGGTATCGATGGATATCAAAAGCTTACTGAACCAAGCACTTAAATCAGATCTCGTAAAACAAGGTACTCAGAAACTTTCACAAGGGTCTTCAAGTTTAAGTGGCCTTTCTCAAGGCAGCAATAGCAAGAGTAGCAGTAAAAGTACACTCGGAGCCTTCGGTGCAGGCGCAGTTGGCGGAGGACTGTTAGGTGCGTTAATGGGCTCTAAGAAGACTAAGAAAATGGGTAAGAAAGCGGCTGGGATTGGCGGCGCAGCAGCACTGGGCGCTTTGGCTTATAAAGTCTACAACGACTACCAGTCCAAACAAGGCCAGACACCTAACGCCGAACAGGCTCAGTTTGATGAAAATGATGCAAACCACAGCGTGCTGATTCTACGATCGATGATTGCCGCGTCTAAAGCTGATGGCCATGTTGATGAAGACGAGATGGCTAAGATAGAGCAAGCCGTCGAGAATATGGGCGCTGATTATCAACTGACTAAATTGGTCTCTGAAGAACTGCATAAGCCACTCGACCCAAGCGAAATCGCTCAACTGGCAACGTCACCTCAACAGGCGAGTGAGATCTACTTAGCCTCTTTGATTGTGGCCGACGAACAGAATTTCATGGAAAAGGCGTACCTGAAAGAGCTCGCGAAACAGCTCAATCTTGCTGATGAAGTCACCTATCAACTTGAACAACAAGTCTCTGGCTAATCGGCAAGTACCAAACGAAGCCGTAAAGAACGGCCTAAGCAGCGAGCTAACCAAGTGAGATATTGAGCAAGGACAAACTAACTCTGAACTTGATCAGATCCACTTTGTTTTTGCTTATCTCTATGTGTATATTGAGATCAGTTATCATTTGGTTAGGTATAAAAATGAAAGTATACGATTGTTGTGATTTGGTTCGTGAACTGTATTCTCAAATTGGCAGTGGCGACCAAGGCTATATCCCTAAAGCGATCACCTGCGCAGTAAAAACATTGAATGACCTTGCTGCCGATGAGTCTCTTCCTAAAGAAGCTCGTGAACGTGCAGCCTTTGCCGCTGCTAACTTACTGATTTCAGATTTCGAGGACTAATATGAACCTCGCTAACTTTGAAAAAATGGATCCAGTGATGTTGATGAGCATCGTCAACATGAAGCTACGTGACGACTTCGGCGGTGATATAGATCGAGTGGTCAACTTCTACGAGATCGACAAAGCAGCATTGATCGCTAAACTTGCGTCTGCTGGTTTTGAATTCCTTCCAGAAGCCAAACAGTTTCGATAGTCATTTAAAACAAGCTTGATTTTGAAAGGCCAACCTCAGTGTTGGTCTTTTTTATTGGTGATACGTATTGGATAAACATGCAGTTAGCCAATTATAAATTATCTGTCTACATCTATACTTTTATATCTTAGAGTCAACGAGCGCTCCTTGAACCAAAG
The DNA here is from genome assembly GCF_001691235.1 of Vibrio sp. ZF57. Lineage (NCBI taxonomy): Bacteria > Pseudomonadati > Pseudomonadota > Gammaproteobacteria > Vibrionales > Vibrionaceae > Vibrio > Vibrio sp. ZF57. The sequence goes on from NZ_MAKD01000056.1 coordinate 60,195, forward strand.
CGTGTTGTTGTATAGGCTACCTGAAATAGCATATAAAACTCATCAATCAATCTGATGATAGCGAAGGATTAACAATGAAAAGACTCGGACTTTTGGCAGTTTTCGCAGCAACACTGACTGCAGGTTGCGCTTCAAATACACAGCAAGACAACTTTCGTGAAGCCTCTTTTGAGCTGTGTAACACCGAAGTCGATATTTACTCAGTAAGCCATGATGAAAGAGTGCGTATTGTCTGCTCTGATGGATCTAAATTCGCTCTGAAAAGCGAAGACACACTAGAAGTGATGCGTGACATCAATATCGACTACTGTGACGGCGAAGGCTTAGGAAAATTCAACGAGAGCCGCCATTATTACTCATTCAAGTGTAAGTCTGGCACCCTGCTTAGTATCAGAAAGTAGAACCAACATAAGAAAACCACAAAGGGTTGATGTGCAAATATCAGCCCTTTTTAGTACCGCCTTTCTGCATTCTCAGATAACCCAACTCCATACCGACAGATACCAAAAAGGCCCCTAACAAGGAGCCCTTCAAATCGTACTTTCAATCAAATAGCTTAAGTTCAAGGAACAGGCGCGGAGTTTTCAGCACCTTTCCCTAAAACAAAAGAGACTCAATGAGCCCCTTTAAAAGTATTTTTCAAAGTAGTCGTTTGAAATTCTAGGAGAGCACGCGGAGCTTACGGATGTAAGTGAGCATGCTCGACAACGAAGTTCAAATTACTACGAAGAAAAATTAAGCGTAAACAGGTAGACGCTTACAGATCTCTAATACTTTTGCTTTCGTTGCTTCGATAACAGACTCATCACCCATGTTATCTAGGATGTCACAGATCCAACCTGCTAGCTCTTTCGCGTCTGCTTCTGAGAAACCGCGACGAGTGATAGAAGGAGAACCGATACGGATACCTGAAGTAACGAATGGGCTACGTGGGTCGTTTGGTACTGAGTTCTTGTTTACAGTGATGTTTGCTGCACCTAGTGCTGCATCTGCTTCTTTACCTGTGATGTCTTTGTTGATTAGGTCAACTAGGAACAGGTGGTTCTCTGTAGAACCTGAAACGATGTTGTAACCACGAGCTAGGAATTCAGCAACCATTGCTTTTGCGTTAGCAACAACGCGTGCTTGGTATTCTTTGAACTCTGGCTCTAGAGCTTCTTTGAACGCTACTGCTTTACCAGCGATAACGTGCATTAGAGGACCACCTTGGCCGCCTGGGAATACTGCTGAGTTCAGCTTCTTGTAAAGATCTTCGCCTTCGTTAGAAAGGATTAGACCACCACGAGGACCCGCAAGCGTTTTGTGCGTCGTTGTAGTTACTACGTGAGCGTGTGGCACTGGGTTCGGGTAAACGCCTGCAGCGATTAGACCTGCTACGTGAGCCATATCTACGAACAGGTAAGCACCTACTTTGTCAGCGATTTCACGCATGCGCTTCCAATCACAGATTTGAGAGTAAGCAGAGAAACCACCGATGATCATCTTAGGCTTGTTCTCGATAGCCAGCTTTTCCATCTCTTCGTAATCGATTTGACCCGCTTCATCGATACCGTAAGGGATGATGTTGTAAAGCTTACCAGAGAAGTTTACTGGAGAACCGTGAGTTAGGTGACCACCGTGTGCTAGGCTCATACCTAGAACCGTATCGCCTGCATTTAGTAGTGCCATGTATACAGCGTTATTTGCTTGAGAACCTGAGTGAGGCTGTACGTTTGCGTACTCTGCACCAAATAGTTCACATGCACGTTCAATTGCTAGAGTTTCAACTTTGTCTACGTACTCACAACCACCGTAGTAACGCTTGCCTGGGTAGCCTTCAGCGTATTTGTTTGTTAGCTGAGAACCTTGAGCTTCCATTACACGTGGGCTTGTGTAGTTTTCTGAAGCGATAAGTTCGATATGCTCTTCCTGACGAAGAGTTTCTTCTTGGATAGCTGCGAATAGATCCGCATCGTAATCAGCAATGTTCATGTCACGCTTAAGCATCTGTATCTCCTGACTCAGATTGTACTGAAAGTTTCAAAAAAACCACACAACGACCGAAAGCAAACGTTTCCGTCACCGTTTTGATGTGACGCATTCTACATAATTTGATCTAGGTCATAAAGAGCTAATTGCAATTTTATCATGCAGTTTTTTCATAATCACAAATAAGATTCATCATGGTTATTTGGCTTATCCAACCAAAGATGGCGCTTACTGTCAATTTTACGCTTTACACCCTGTAAAACGCAGATTACATAGGTTTACCTTAATTTTGCCCCTCAAGCTACCGAAAGCTAAGGTTTTTCTCTACTATGCACGCCTTTATTGGTTAGGTAATTATAAAAACGATGGAAAAACACTCACGTAAAGAAGATTGGGTAGCGATTCTCACTGGCACGTTTTTAGTGGCGTTAGGCGTCTTCTTTTTACAGTCAGCGAACCTGCTTACCGGGGGCACTACTGGCTTGGCTCTGCTTTTGAGTCAATTCTTGCCTGTAACCTTTGGTATTTTGTACTTTGTTGCCAATTGTCCATTCTATTTATTAGCATGGAAACGATTCGGCCGTAGCTTTGCTATTAGCAGTGCGATTTCTGGTGCTTTAGTGTCTGTGTTTGCCGATCATTTATACTTAGTTATCTCGCTAGAAGTTCATAACGAGATCTATTGTGCTGTTGCCGGCGGCTTACTAATGGGCTTAGGTATGCTAATCCTATTCCGTCACCGCTCAAGTCTGGGTGGCTTCAACGTACTGTGCTTGTTTATCCAAGACCGCTACGGTATCTCGGTAGGTAAAACACAAATGGGTATTGATGCATGTATTCTGTTTGCATCCTTCTTCTTCGTGTCACCTTGGGTGATTGCCGTTTCTGTATTAGGCACCGCAGTATTGAACATCGTATTGGCAATGAACCACAAACCAACTCGCTACTCGGTGAATTACGCGTCTTAGAGTTCATTACCTGCTCTGTCGTTGCTGGCACTCGATGCTCAAACTTCTCGCAAGTAGACTCGAGGCACGATATTCCAGCCATCACTAAAACAAAAAAGGCTTTGGGGAGCACTCCAAAGCCTTTGTAGAAGCCCAATCCTTTAAGGGGAATAAGAATCAAGCTTCTTAAAATGAAACAAGGTTAACCTTCAATCAAGAGAATACGAGTCTCGTAAGGACGTAAGACTTGATGATGTAATGCAACTGAAGTGTTCGCTTGTTGATAGTTAGACAACAGACTCTTCGCCTTAGTCATATCAAAACGTTCCGGTAAAACGCACTCCGCCTCTTCACCATAATAGTTGTTAATACACAGCAAGGTTTGCCCTTCGTTCTCACGTGCATATGCAAAAATGGATGAGTGATCAGGCAATAGATCTTGATAGCTGCCATCCGTAATCACTGGCACTTGTTTACGTAACTCAATCAAACTCTTATAGAAATAGAAAACAGAGTCTCTGTCTTCAAGTGCTTGCTCAGCGTTAATCTCAGAGTAATTATTCGCTACATCAAGCCATGGCTGAGCTTGTGAGAATCCTGCGTAAGGCTCACTGTTCCATTGCATTGGTGTACGAGAGTTATCACGAGACTTCTGCGCTAAAATCGCCATCATATCTTGATGAGCTACACCATCACGGTTCACCATGATGTCGTACATATTGGTACTCTCAACATCACGATACTGGCTAATTTCAGTATAGCCAGGGTTGGTCATGCCAATCTCTTCACCTTGATAGATATAAGGTGTGCCCTGCATCATATGCACAGAAGCGGCGAGCATCTTGGCTGATTCAACGCGATATTGCTGATCGTTACCTAAGCGGCTCACCACTCTTGGTTGGTCGTGGTTACACCAGAATAGTGCGCCCCACCCTTTGCCATTCAATCCCGTTTGCCAGTGGTTAAAGATCGATTTGAGCTGTAAGAAATCGAATGGCGCATTGGTCCACTTCTCACCATTGGTGTAATCGACCTTGAGATGATGGAAGTTAAACACCATCGATAGCTCGCTGTTATCAACGTTTGAGTATTGCTGGCAATGTTCCAACGTAGTTGAAGACATCTCGCCTACGGTCACGCTGCCGTATTTCTGGAATACCGCTTCGCTGATCTCTTTCAGATATTCGTGTACTCGTGGGCCATCGGTATAGAAACGGCGACCATCGCCAATATCATCATTAGGGAAGTCTTGCTGCTTCGAAATCAGGTTGATCACGTCCAAGCGGAAACCATCAACGCCCTTTTCTGCCCAGAAGCTAATAACGTCTTTCACTTCTTCGCGTACAACCGGGTTCTCCCAGTTGAGGTCAGCCTGTTCTTTGGCGAACAGGTGTAGGAAGTATTGCCCAGTCGCCTCATCCATTTCCCATGCATTACCACCGAACTTAGACTGCCAGTTGGTTGGTGCTTGGTCGTTTACTGGATCTTTCCATATGTAGTAGTCGCGGTATGGGCTGTTTTTGTCACCCAATGCAGACTGAAACCACGCATGTTCTGTTGAGGTATGGTTTACCACGATATCCATCACGATACGGATACCACGTTGGTGCGCTTCAGCCAGCAATAGGTCGAAGTCTTCCATGGTGCCGAATTGCGGGTTAATCGCATAGTAATCTGAAATATCGTAGCCGTTATCGATCATTGGGGATGCGTAAACTGGGGTTAACCAAATTGCATCCACACTCAAGTGTTTAAGATAATCCAGTTTTGAAATGATCCCTTTGATATCGCCAGTACCTTTACTGCCACTATCACAAAAGCTCTTTGGGTAGATTTGATAGATGGTTGCGGTTTTCCACCAACTTTCATCATGCTCAGTCATCGCCATCTCTAACACTCACTTACCAGAAAATATAAAATAAAAATCACCATGTGAATCATGGTCGAATAGCCGTTATAACTAAAAGAAAAAGCTATAACTAAGAGAAAAAGCGATGGCTCACTTTGGAATCATCGCTTATTAAATGCATTACGCGTTCGCGGTTTCTAACTCACCCTTTGATTGGGCTCGCTTGTAGAAGAACAGGGTTAACGTGATAGGCAGTACTATCGCCACCAGCATCGCGACTAGGTAAATCGACCAATATTGAGGTTGAATCGATAGGATGCCCGGCAAGCCGCCAACACCGATACCATTCGCCATCACACCTGCGCTGCCACAGATTGCGGCTGCAACAGCACTACCAATCATTGCGCTGAGCATTGGGAATTTGTATTTAAGGTTAATACCGTACATCGCAGGCTCTGTTACACCTAAGTAGGCTGAGATTGCTGCAGGAACCGAGATGTCTCGTTCACCTTCACGCTTACTCAAGATAATGATGCCCACTACTGCCGATGCTTGTGCAATATTTGATAGTGCAATCAAAGGCCAGATTGGTGTGCCGCCTAAGTCTTGCATCAATTGCAGATCCACGGCGTTGGTTGTGTGGTGAATACCCGTGATAACCAAAGGTGCGTAAAGAAAGCCAAATACCACTGAACCAAGAATCGCAAAATCACCTGTCATTGCCGCTTTAGCCGCGAATGCCACACCATCGCCTAACATACGACCGAATGGGCCAATGAAAGCGTGCGCTAGAATCACAGACAAAATAATCGATACAAATGGCACAACCACTAGGTACAAGTAAGCTGGGACGATGCGCTTAAGATTGGTTTCAATGAACGCCAAAGCCACACCCGCTAACATTGCAGGGATCACCTGAGCCTGATAACCGACCTTCTCAATCACAAACAGTCCAAAATCCCATACCTCAGGTACCGATTTACCTATCATGTATGCGTTCATGAGTTGTGGTGAAACCAAGGTCACACCGAGCGTGATACCCAAAATAGGGGTTCCGCCGAGTTTCTTAACCGTTGCCCAACACACACCAACCGGTAGGAAGAAGAAAATAGCTTCGCCGATCAACCATAAGAAAGAGTGAACGGTTGCCCAAAATTGACTGATTTCAACTAAGGTTTTGCCGTCGAACATGCGAATGTCGCCAATCACATTACGGAAACCAAGAATCAAACCACCTGTAATGATGGCAGGCAGCAGTGGTACAAAAATTTCGGCTAAATGGGAGATACCACGCTCAAGGAAGTTCATATTTTGACGAGCAGCCAGCTTCGCCTCATCTTTTGATGATGCCTCTTTACCTGTCTGTTCAATCAGAAGTGCGTACACTTCATCAACTTCAGTGCCAATCACAACTTGGAATTGGCCTGCGTTAGTAAAACAGCCTTTTACTAGCTTCAGTTTTTCGAGTTCAACTTTATTGGCCTGCTCTGTATCGTTCAATACAAAACGCAGTCGAGTCAGACAGTGGCTGACACTCGCAATGTTTTCTTTACCACCGACTAACTCGATAAGACGCGCAACGTCTTGCTTCGCTATCTTACTCATACTACCCCACCCTGGTTTCATTCAATTACTCATCTAAACCATGCAAGCTATAATCACTCAGACTTAGATTTATGGGAACATTCCCAATCACGATTATTATAATGCCCGTATGAATGATAAATTAAAATGGGAACAATCCCATTAATTGAAAGAGATCACACTCTAATTTTAATCTAAGCCGTTCAATTTCGCTTAATTGAGTGGATTATAGAATAGGAGATTGCGTATGATGAGAGATCTCTGAATTGCCTAAAAGCTGATAGATCAATAGATTAGCAGCCAACTTACCTGCAGATTGGTAACCAGGATCAATGCTAAATACTCGTGGGAATAAGAAAGAGAGAAGATCATTACCACCAACGCCAGTGACGACCACATCTTCACGTTGTAGTTCTTGCAGACGCTTGATTACACCAAGAGCCAGCGTATCACTGGCACAAACGATCGCTTGAGTCGCGGGAGTTAACACCTCATCCACCAGCTGATAAGCACTTTCGTGATGAAGTTGACCAGTACGATAGTTTGCCACTGAACCTGTGTTTTCACACCAATCGAGATAAGCCTTAAGACGCAGTTCACCGGTTGATTTATCACTAGGATCAACCCCGATAAAACCAACGTCAGAGATCCCTTGATCCGATAAATGCACCAACGCACTATTGATCACCTGTTGGTTATCATAGTTAATCGACGTCACGTTCTCGGTATCCAGAGCAATCACCACCGCTTTGTGTTCCCAAGCTTCGATTGCCGGAATATCGCAGTCAGTAAAACCAAATACAATAATGCCATCAACGTTACGACGCTTTAGAACTTGCAGGTGCTCATTGGCTTTATCTCTATCAAGTTGGCTTTCCATGATCACGACATCGTAATCCGCTCGATACAACTCGGCCAGCATCGTACTTACCGCTTTGTTTTCAGAAGGAGAGTCCAGACGAGAAATGATTACGCCGATGACTTTTTGGCTGCCACCGCGCATCGATTGCGCAGACTTTGAAGGCGTGTACCCAGATTCTTGAATTACTCTTTCTACCCTTTCACGGGTTTCAGGTTTCACTTTTGGATCATTGGTCAGAACGCGTGATACGGTTGACTTACCAACACCGGACAGCTTTGCAATATCAAGAATAGTGAGTTTTTTGCTCATAAAAAGTCTAACGTTAAAGGGAAGAGAAGAAAAAGTGAGGGTAGATTCCCTCACTTAACTGTTTGTAAATACTAGCAGTTCTTACTATGACTTACTTTTGGCAATTTCGATAGACTACGCGACCAAGTTCTAGACGCGCATTGTCACCTTTCGTGCGCAAAGTGATGCTGTTAATCATCTCTGAAGTGCCATCATCTAAGATGTATTTGGTTCCTGAGCCCGCTGGAACTTGAGTCAGGCGGTATTCATTATCAGGCAAGCGTAGTACCGCTTTTTCATTATCAAGGTAAGACACATCAAACGAGACGTCAGACTCACATTGATAAGTCGCGAATTGATCATTCGATGTTGCGCTATCAGTCTCAGGGGCTGCTGATTTAGAGCACCCAACCAATGCTACTGTACATAGAGATGCTACCAACATAGCTTTCATACTTCGTTCCTCATCTTTATATAGTCAACGACACTTAGCCTATTCACAGGTTCGAACAAACCTAATGTAAGTGCCTAATGATAGGTCCATACCTTAGTGATAAATAAAACGTTTAGCCTTTTAAGAAAGCGGGTACGTCTTTAATGCTATCAAGTACCACGCTAGCCAACGCTTCACCTTTTTCAGTGATGGGTTTACCCGTTCTTACCAAGACTTTAGTACCAACACCTGCTGCTTCTGCAGCCATCATGTCTTCCGCTTTATCGCCGATCATGACCGAGTTAGCCATATCAATCTTCAGAAAGTCACGAGCAGAAATGAACATGCCTGGCTTTGGCTTACGACATTCACAATCTTGCTTGTAGTCACCAATACCGTGCTCAGCGTGGTGAGGACAGTAATAAATGCCATCGAGCTCGACACCATTATCAACAAAGTTCCAATCCATCCACTGCGTTAAAGAAAGAAAACGGTCTTCACTAAACATGCCGCGAGCAATACCAGATTGGTTGGTCACTAGCACCAATAAATAACCCATATCTTTAAACGCTTTCGCCGCTTCAAACACACCATCGATGTATTCAAAGTCATGCTCATCATGTACGTAGCCGTGATCAACGTTAATCACTCCATCACGATCTAAAAAAACAGCAGGTTTAGACAAAATTTTGTTCTCTATCAACTCTCTATTAATCATTAATTATTACACGCTTTATTTGCTTCATCACTATCTATTTAGTTTTGCGTTCGTTAACGATTTGTTTCTAGCTTAGCCATACAATCGACGTTTAGCCGTCTAGACGTAAAAATATCTATTGACTTAGATCATAGAACACCATAGCATCGTCTGTAAATCGAGCGAGCTATCGACATATTATTCTGTTCTACCTGCACGGGTTTCTCTATGATTAAAGTGAATCAAGTCAATAAGGTTTTTTATCAAGGCACTAAAGAAATCAATGCCTTAATTGATATCAACCTCCACATTCCTCAAGGTCAAATCTTTGGAGTCATCGGCTCTTCAGGTGCAGGCAAGAGTACCCTAATCCGCTGTGTAAATATGTTGGAAGCCCCGACTTCGGGTGAAGTGATTGTTGATGGTATCGACCTAACAAAACTCAGCAAATCAGAACTTAGCGAAGCGCGCCGTAACATCGGCATGATATTCCAGCACTTCAACCTGCTGTCTTCTCGTACTGTATTTAACAATGTAGCACTGCCTCTAGAACTTGCTGGTAAAGATAAAGCGATTATTGAAGCGAAAGTCAGCGAGTTACTTGAACTGGTTGGCCTTGCTGATAAGCGTGACACCTACCCGGCAAACCTAAGTGGTGGTCAAAAGCAGCGTGTGGCGATTGCTCGCGCACTGGCCTCTGACCCGAAAGTACTGCTATGTGATGAAGCCACCAGCGCATTGGATCCAGCAACAACTCAATCTATCCTTGAGCTGCTGCGTGAAATCAACCGCAAGCTGAACATCACTATCCTGCTTATTACACACGAGATGGATGTGGTTAAAAGCATTTGTCACGAGGTTGCGATCATTGGCGGCGGTGAATTGGTAGAGAAAGGTACAGTCGGTGACATCTTTGCTCATCCGAAGACAGAGCTAGCGCATCAGTTTATTCGCTCAACGTTGGATCTGACGATCCCTGAAGATTACCAAGCACGTTTGCAAGAGACTCGCGTAAACAGCAGCTACCCGCTGGTGCGTCTTGAGTTTACTGGTGCAACGGTTGATGCTCCGCTAATGACGCAAATCGCACGTAAATTCAATATCGATGTCAGCATCTTAAGTTCTGACCTTGATTACGCCGGTGGCGTGAAGTTCGGCATGATGGTCGCTGAACTGTTCGGTAATGAAGCAGATGATAATGCTGCTATCCAATTCCTACGCGACAACAATGTAAAAGTAGAGGTGCTTGGTTATGTCCTTTAGTTTCAACGAGATTGCTGACTGGATCAGCCTTAACGGTAACCTTCTATTAGGCGCAACAGGCGAAACGCTTTACATGGTTGCTGTTGCAGGCATTGTTGGCTTCGCGGTCGGTATTCCACTAGGCGTGATTCTGCATACGACTAAAAAAGGTGGCCTGTTAGAGAACACCAAAGTAAACAAGATTCTAGGTGCGATTGTGAACGTGGGTCGTTCAGTACCTTTCTTAGTTTTGATGGTTGCGATTATTCCACTGACTAAGATGCTGATTGGTACCTTCATCGGTACAACAGCAGCGATTGTTCCACTGACGATTGGCGCTATCCCATTCGTGGCTCGACTTATCGAAAGTGCACTACTTGAAGTACCAACAGGTCTAGTGGAAGCGGCCCAATCAATGGGCGCAACACCAACACAAATCATCAATAAGGTTCTGCTTCCAGAAGCACTACCGACTATCATCAACTCAGTAACGATTACGCTAGTGACTCTGGTGAGCTACTCAGCAATGGCCGGTACTGTAGGCGGAGGTGGCCTAGGTGATGTCGCGATTCGTTACGGATTCCACCGCTACGATGTGACCATCATGGCTGTGACAGTAGTGATGTTGATTGTGCTGGTACAAATTATTCAATCAATCGGTGATTCATTAGTTCGCCGTGTTGACCACAGATAAAGACTCACACATAAAGAGTAGAGTCGTCTGAACCTAATTAAATAGATTTATTAAAAGGAGATTATTATGAAATTTAACCTTAAAGGTTTACTAACTATCGCAGCAGCAGCTTCAGCGCTAGTTCTAGCAGGTTGTGGCGATAAAGAAGTGGATACTTCTAAAGTAAAAGTTGGCGTAATGGCAGGTGCAGAAGCGCAAGTTGCTGAAGTGGCAGCTAAAGTAGCGAAAGAGAAATACGGCCTAGACGTTGAACTGGTTACTTTCACGGATTACGTAACACCAAACGCAGCTCTAGATGATGGTTCTATCGACATCAACGCATTCCAACACGCACCGTACCTAGATCAGCAAGTGGCTGACCGTGGCTACAAGCTAACTATCGCTGGTAACACGTTTGTTTACCCAATTGCGGGTTACTCTAAAGAAGTGAAATCGGTAGACGAAATCCAAGACGGTGCTCGTATTGCTGTACCAAACGACCCTACAAACCTAGGTCGCTCTCTACTTCTTCTTGAGCAACAAGGTCTTCTTGAACTTCGTGAAGGCGCAGGTCTTCTAGCTACAGTTCGCGACATCGTGGGTAACCCTAAGAACCTAACGATTGTTGAACTAGACGCAGCTCAACTGCCACGTTCTCTTGATGATGTTGCTCTATCTATCATCAACACAACTTACGCGAGCTCTATCAACCTGACTCCACAAAAAGATGGCGTATTCGTTGAAGACAAAGATTCTCCTTACGTAAACCTAATCGTTTCTCGTGAAGACAACCTAAACGCTGAAAACGTACAAAACTTCGTTAAAGCTTACCAAACTGAAGAAGTGTACAACGCAGCTTCTGACATCTTCCAAGGTGGCGTCGTTAAAGGTTGGTAATCAACTAAACGACAGCACTGTATAGATACCCGAAGGGGCTGACATAACGTCAGCCCCTTTTTTAATGATAAAGATTTGCTAGAAAGTAAAGCATCTCAGATTTAAGCGAAACAAAGTCGATTACTTCAGGTGATCCCAAGAGATATTTGACACCAATCGGCAGTCATCACACTTGAAATAGAAAATATCGTGGATAGGCGCATCTAGCAGCCATTCACCACCACATTGCGGGCATTTGCGCTCTTTTTCATCTTTCAGGCTGATCCCACCGACACGGTATAAGTAGTAGTAGGTTGGAACCTTAGTCAGATACTCAATGCGCCCTCTTAGACCCCAACCGCGTTTAAACAGCACACTCTTCGTGTCACTGATCTCGGTTAGCGTTGCATGTTCCGCGCGACAACCACCACCCATTTGTACTTCATCACAGGCTTGCCATTCGGTCTGCCATTTCAACACGGCTTTATGGTCGCCATTGAAGGTAGGTGGATTGCGATACAAAGGGATTGGTAGCAAGCTATCGCCACTACGCAGCGGTGAACAGGTGTGCACGAATGTCGTGTATAACACCTGCCAGCTTGGTGTTTCATCTTCTGCCACTTCTTCTGAGTTCAGATCTCGACCTAGCAAACGCATTTTAGGCGCTAGTAGGCTCGCGTTAGACAAGCGATCAAAACACACTTTCACAAAGTCTGAGTGATTCCGCGGGTGCAAGCTATCTTGCTCCGGGCACACAACGCGAACATAGAATTCCCCATCGCCCATCACGATTGGGAACTCACGACCTAACACTTGTCCGTTATAACGAAGTGCATCCATTAAGCCATTAACCGCCTTGTCGACAGCGCTTACCGTTGTGTTATCAAAACACTCAAATTGAAGTTCTAGTACGTACATCTATTTATACCGCTGGTTGTAGCTTTTCTAAAAATTCTGCCAATGTCTCGGCGAGCACATCACGATTTTTGGTACCTAAGCGCTCCAAAATCACGTTACCCGTTAGGTTACAGATAGAGATAACATCCAGCTCAGCATCGGTCGCGGCAATGAAAACCGTTGGTTTTAGCTTCAAGCGACGCTGAGTTACTAGGTGACCCAAAATGTTTTCTTGTAGGCATTCGAAGTCTTCATCACTCCAAATCTGTAACAGAGTCAATTCGTTACCATCGAAAGTTGCGTTCATATCTGCGCTGAATTGTGCGCCGTAGAAAGTTTTGATGTCTTCATGCAGAGTCAACTCAATACCGGTTTCAACGTTGGTGAAATCCGCGAATTGCTCACGTGGATAGTGCTTCCACAACACGGCATCGCCACTCTTTTCTTCTACGCATGGCGATACGATGTCCACCAACTCCTCATTACGAGGTAAGCTTTGGTGTTTCTGCTTCCACGCGTCAACGTATCGCTGACTAAAAGAAAGTAGTGCGTCTTGAGCACGTTGAGTCATGAAAATCTCCTAAACACAAAATAATAAATAGAATCCGAGCCCTTTCCGCGCCGATTAAGCGATGACTTAATGACAGGGTAAGGGGGATTCAGTAAAATCGACCCCATTCTAATCGAATTTGAAACGAAAGTATGAGCAAATATTCTGACGCAAAAGAGCTAGCGGGTTTAACCCTTGGCCAAAAAACTGAGTACTCTAACCAATACGATGCAAGTTTATTGCAGCCAGTACCTCGTAGCCTTAATCGCGATGATCTTGCGCTAAACGGCGAGCTGCCTTTTGTTGGTCATGATATTTGGACGATGTACGAGCTTTCGTGGCTAAACACCAATGGTCTACCACAAGTAGCGGTGGGCGAAGTTTTCATCCCAGCCACCAGCCAAAATTTAATTGAATCAAAATCTTTCAAGCTGTACCTAAACAGCTATAACCAGACTCAATTTGAAAACTGGGATCAAGTAACCGAGCGCCTGACCCAAGATTTGTCTGCATGTGCAGGCGAACCTGTGATTGTGAATGTAAACTCAGTAACCGACTACACGAACCAACCTATCGTGACGATGGAGGGTGACTGTATCGACAACCAAGATATCCAAATCACTAGCTATGATTTTGAAGCGTCGCTGCTTGAAGGCGCTGCTGGCGAACAAGACGTTGAAGAAACACTGCACAGCCACCTATTGAAGTCGAACTGTTTGATCACCAATCAACCGGATTGGGGCAGCGTTGAGATCGCATATTCTGGTAAGCAAATTGACCGTGAAGCTCTGCTACGCTATTTAGTTTCTTTCCGTGAGCACAATGAATTCCACGAACAATGTGTTGAGCGTATCTTCACTGACATCATGAAATACTGTGCACCTTCGAAGCTAACTGTGTTCGCACGTTACACACGTCGTGGTGGTCTGGATATCAACCCATACCGTTCAACAGAGCAAGATAGACCAAGCCACAATAAGCGTATGGCTCGCCAATAATCAGGCGAGAACCACCCACACTTATTTGAACCTACCAAATCTTTAAAGGGACATTGAAATGCGTTGGTTATACGTTGTTAGTCTATTTATTTTAAGCTTAAGCACATCGGTCAATGCGTCGGTTTATTCGTCGGCGCTACTCAATGAAGCCAATAATTTGGTTGAGATCGATCCGAGCCAAGCAAAACAAATGGCCAACAGCTACCTAACGCTGCGTGTCCTTTCTGATCAACGCGAGAAAAGCCCTTCAGCTATTTCTCGCGAAGAGACAGACTCCTCGATTCGAACACCAAACAGCAGTATCGATGCGTATAAGATCTTAGCCAAAGCGGAATACAACCTTGGCAATATGCGTATTGCGATTCAGCACATCGACAAAGCCTCCGAGCTAGCGCAAACCTATAAGCTTGATTACCTAAAAATAGATCTTCAGATCCTAAAAGTTCGCTTACTTTGGCTGAGTGATAGAAAATCAGCCAAAGCAAAATCAGAGCTCACTAACATTGAAACAAATCTAGAGTCGGTGAATAAAACCTTACGCTTAACGGAAGGCATTACCTATCGCTTGATCATGTTGAAAGCCGACATCGCCTCTTACGACAACAAGATCGATGAAGCCGAAAAGTTCTATCAAGAAGCCAAAACCTATCTCGATCAACGTTACTCTGAAAAAGTCACCATCGACTACCATATCTCCGTCGGCGAGTTTTATCTGACTCACAAAGAGTACAACCACGCGTTATCCGAGTTGTTGTATGGCTACTGGAAATCAGTAGAGGGCAATCTAAGTTCACGTTTGGCCAAGGTCAACCGCCTACTTGCGCAGCTTTTCTTTGAGCGCCAAGTGTTGGATAAAGCGTTAGAACACCTATCTCAAGCCGCTGATTTCTATGACAACTTTGAAAACTCGCCTGTCTTAGCACAAGTGCTTAAGAAAATGGGGGATGTGTACTTCTATCAAGGGAAATATAACCTTGCCTTGGTACACTTCTTCAACGTTCTTGATCACGAAAGCACTGACCGAGATATCCACCAAGTCATTGATATCCGACTAAGTCTATCGGCGACCTACTTACGCCTTTATAACTACCCTCTAGCAGAACAGTACCTAACCCGTGCCCTTGAGCTGCTGGAATATACCGACATTCCAAAGCTGGAAGGCCGTGCTGCACTGTTATCTGCAGGGTTAGCGTATCACCTACAAGAAAGCGAAGACGTGATAAAGCATGCGACACGTGCACTTGAGATCTCACGCCAGATAGAGAACATGCGCCTTTCACAACGCTCGTACTACTTACTTTCTTTGGGTTATGAACAGGCAGGTCGTCCACAGCAAGCATTGGCAAACCTCAAGCAATACAACAGCCTTGTCTCTCTAGAGCAGCAAAAACTCAACCGTGTTGGCGAAGACGCGTTCCGTCAACAGAAAGAATTTGCCGAACAAACCCTGCACTACGCAGGCCAAGCGCAAGAGCTAGAAAAGTACAAACTAGAGCATCGCAAGTTCCAGAAAATATCGTTCGCCCTATTCTTGTTCAGTATTATCTTGTTCTTCTTTGTGCTTCGCCGTGGCTACCTCATTCAAACCTTAGCCAAAGAAGTCGACTCACTACGAACAGACCTGTTTACGCACTCACGATCTAAGCTCCCGAACCTCAGAATGCTGAATGCCAAGCTGTCCAATTCGCTAGAACAAACCAGCCAGACCTTCGAACAGTGGCAACTTGGCGAATTGATTCATGAGCCACTCAACGACCGCTTACGCTTCGTGATGATTGATTTACCGTTCTTACGCAATATGTACACGCAGAACGGTTACAAAGCCGGTCTAGAACTGGAAGACGCTTTCGGTGAATTCCTAAAATCTAAGCTTGAAGGCCCAGCTCGTGTCTACCACTTCTCGGATGCGAACCTGCTTTATATCGAGCCAAACGCGGACCGTGATTTGTCGCCTGAGGACATGTTCAGAAAGATTCAGTCTTGGGTGAATGACTTCGAAACAGAGCGAAACATCAACCGAACGGTCCGTATGGGCATCGCTGACTACCCATTCTTGCCACGCGCTTACACCGCAATTAACGATCAAGAGCTGCTCGACGTATTGTTGATGTCGACCAATCTCGCCCGTGAGATCAGTCTCAAAGAGCGCAGTAGCCAATGGGTCTATCTAAAAGCTATCGATAATGCACCAGCAGCGAGCCTTGCAACTGGTAACATAAGAGAAGCGTGTAAACATGCGATTAATCAAGGGTTAATAAAAATACAATCCTCGTACCAGAATGAGGACAACATCAAAAAAATGCTAAAAGATGACTGATTTGCGAGCGGTTAAGAGCAGCAAGTCGTGACCTTATTTTTAGTTTTGTTATTATCGATGTAACGGAATTTCATCAAAATGATCGAGATCGGTCTACGCGGCGCTAATAAATACATCTATGGGCATTCTTGAAAAAGACATTCAGGCGCAACTCCACCAGCTGAAATCTCAGTTGGAGCAGGTCCGTTTGACGCAAAGAGACACCTCATTCAAGTTTATTAGAGAACAGAAAGTTCTAAAGCGTATCGTCACGTCTTTAAGTGATGCATGTGTTGGTAGTAACAGCCATTTAGATGAAAACCTCATTGCCCTTAGGGAAGAGCTAGAAAAGCAAAAAGACATTAGCTCAATGATCCCAAAACTGGCAGTATTAGAAAGGATGCTTAAGCAGAAAACGTTGGCTATGGATAAACAGAACGGGTATCTGGACGATAGCATTAAGCACAGTGGGGAAACGCTGCAGCGCATAACTGGCCTTCCAGCACAGCTCAAACGCGACCTACGAAACTTACTTAGCTTCTCCGAATGCAATGGCAGTCAGAAAGTCGACCACGCCATGAAACTTCTCGGTATTTATGAGCGTGCCATAAAGATTATGGCGAATAACTCACGCACCCATTTTGCTGACGCTGCGCACTCTCCGGAACAAGAGCTCCTTTCCGACCTATCAAACGAACTACAACATCTGATCACTGAACTCGACTTCGAGGGTGAATCGGGTGATCTGCTTACCGATATTCGAGCGAAGCTGCTGCTTGGTGTTTCCACACAAAACCTACTTGAGCTAACACTTCAGATCCTCAAACTGGTTATTGAAGGCACCAACCTAGAACGTAAGAAGTCTGAACAATTCATCGATCAGCTTAATTCTTCTTTAGCGTCCAGCATCAAAACGGCAGACCAAAATGCCGACCAGAGCCAGAGCTACTTTGAGCACCGACAAGGTCTAAACTCTGAGTTAAATGAACTAGTCACTAGAAGCCAAAGCTCGGTAGATAAAGCGAAAGATATTGATAGTTTAAAGCTGTCGATTAATCCGCTACTCAGTGAAATCGCCTCTCTTTCGGAAAGGCTGAACCACGCAGAGCAAAAAGAACAAGCTCTGATAGAGAGAATGAGTTACGGAAAGACTCAGTTAGATTCACTCTATGAAGTGACGCAAGATTACCGTAAGCGCTTGGAAGATCAGGCTCAGCGTATGCTGCTTGATCCTCTAACCAAGGTTTACAATCGCACTGCCTTTACTGATCGCTTAGAGCTTGAGTATCGCCGCTGGATCCGCGCGCAACACTCGCTACGCGTAGTACTGCTCGAC
This sequence comes from Vibrio sp. ZF57, assembly GCF_001691235.1. Taxonomy (NCBI): domain Bacteria; kingdom Pseudomonadati; phylum Pseudomonadota; class Gammaproteobacteria; order Vibrionales; family Vibrionaceae; genus Vibrio; species Vibrio sp. ZF57. The sequence goes on from NZ_MAKD01000056.1 coordinate 77,691, forward strand.
ATCGACAACTTCAAAGCAATTAACGATAGCTTTGGTTACACCGCGGGCGACAAAGCACTCAAGATCATCGCAAGAACTATTACCAAAGAAGCAGGCACCACCGATACTGTGGCACGTTTTTCAGGTGAAGAGTTTGTGTTATTGCTGCCAGAGCAAACCGATGAATATTGCCATCAGGTGATTCAGAACATTCAAACTCAAGTAAGTCGCCTGCCCTTTAAATTCCGTGACCAGCAAATCACGATCACTTTATGCGCGGCAAGTACTCAGTTTAAAGAGTCAGATACACCTGAAGAAGTGCTAGAGCGACTCAATAAGACTCTAAATAAAGCAAAACAACGCGGTACCAACCAACTTGTTTGGCACTAGGCCAGCCCTAGATTTAATTTATTTCATTTTTTCAAATACTTATCACATACCATTTCCCTCAATGTTTGCTAAGCTAATGATTAACATTCGCTTAACAAGCATTCATGGCAAGCAACGCTGTCGTATCCGTTTCGTCTGGTTAACTCTCTCCTACCTTTAACCAAACACTTTCAACGTTTGCTTCTCACTCTCGAGCCAGAGGGTCACTTCAACGTCCCCTGCTCTTTTCAACAAGGAGGCACTATGATCACTCATATCAGCCCTGCCGGTAGCATGGATTTACTCTCTCAACTTGAGGTTGAGCGTCTTAAGAAAACCGCGTCTAGTGATCTGTACCAACTGTATCGCAACTGTACGTTAGCGGTCCTGAACTCGGGTAGCCATACCGACAACTCCAAAGAGTTGCTCGACAAATATCTGTCGTTCGATGTCGAAGTCGTTCGCCGTGAGCGTGGTATTAAGCTCGAACTAAGCAACCCACCAGAGCATGCCTTTGTCGATGGTGAAATCATCAAGGGTATTCAAGAGCACCTATTTTCAGTGCTGCGTGACATTGTTTACGTCAACATGCACTTAGCCGATAACCAAAGGCTCAACCTGACTAATGCCACTCACATTACTAACCTTGTGTTTGGTATCTTGAGAAATGCAGGTGCGTTGACGCCAGGCATCGAGCCTAACCTGATTGTATGTTGGGGTGGTCACTCTATTAATGCCAGCGAATACCAATACACTCGTGAAGTCGGTAATGAGCTCGGCCTCCGTGAACTGAATATCTGTACCGGTTGTGGACCGGGTGCAATGGAAGGCCCAATGAAAGGGGCTGCCATTGGTCACGCGAAGCAGCGTTACACCGATCATCGTTATCTTGGGCTTACCGAGCCTTCGATCATTGCGGCTGAGCCACCAAACCCAATCGTGAACGAACTGGTGATCATGCCAGATATTGAGAAGCGTCTTGAGGCTTTTGTTCGTATGGCGCATGGCATCATCATTTTCCCAGGCGGCCCCGGCACGGCGGAAGAGCTGCTGTACATCTTAGGGATCATGATGCACCCGAATAACGCCGAACAACCAATGCCGATTGTGTTAACGGGCTCGAAAGAGAGTGAGGCTTACTTCCGCTCAATCGATAAGTTCATTGGGGAAACTCTAGGGCCTGATGCGCAGAAACATTACGAGATCGTGATTGATGACCCAGCACGCGCTGCGAAAATCATGAAACAAGCGATGCCAGATGTGCGTTCTCACCGTAAAGAGACCGGTGATGCCTACAGCTACAACTGGTCACTGCATATTGAGCCTGAGTTCCAACTGCCATTCGACCCAACACACGAATCTATGGCGGCGCTTGATCTTCATATGGACCAAAAAACAGAAAGCCTAGCCGCTAATTTACGTAAAGCGTTCTCAGGCATTGTGGCTGGTAACGTCAAAGCAGAGGGTATTCTGGAGATCGAGAAGCACGGCCCATTCCTAATTGATGGCGACAAAGAGCTAATGACCAAGATGGACCAACTGCTGAATGACTTTGTTGAGCAACATCGAATGAAGTTACCGGGAGGGACCGACTACGTGCCTTGCTATAAAATCGCCTCACGTGATTAAGGCGTTTACGTTACCAACGTTTCAACTCACCAAGTGATACGTTACTATAAGGGGCTAGCAGCCCCTTTTTTATTGCCTATTTAGTGGAAACTTATGTCTATCCATCTTGTTATTATCGATGCCTTAAACCTCATCCGACGCGTGCACTCTGTTCAGCCGGATCCAACCGATATAGCAAGAACCATTACCACCACAATTCGCACTCTCAATAAGATTCTGAATGAATCAAAGCCCACCCACATCATCGCAGTATTTGATCACCATTTACAAGACCGTGGCTGGCGCGCAGATGTGCTTCCTGCTTATAAGCAGAATCGTAAACCCATGCCAGAACCATTGATGAAAGGCCTTGATGCTATTCAACAAGCTTGGTGGGAGTTAGGCATTGATTCACTGCTGTCTGATGGCGATGAAGCGGATGATCTCGTCGCAACACTGGCAAAGAAAGTGGCTGACCACGGAGAAACCGTCACCATCGTCTCGACGGATAAGGGCTACTGCCAACTGTTGTCACCAACGCTTCAGATCCGAGATTACTTCCAGCACCGCTGGTTAGATAAACCCTTTATCGAAGCTGAGTTTGGCGTTAAACCTGAACAACTGGCGGATTACTGGGGATTAACGGGCGTAAGCTCAAGCCAAGTACCGGGCATCCCAGGTATCGGGCCAAAAGCAGCCAAAGAGATATTGACCACTTACCCAGATATCGAAGCGGCCTATCAAGCAGAAGATCTGCCGAAAAAATATCGTAAGAAGTTCGACGAACACATCGAATCCGCTCGTGTATGTAAGCAAGTATCGGCACTCAAAACCGATATTGATTTAGGGTTCAACCTGCAAGATATTCGTTACGAAGCAAACGCTTAAGTCGCTGTGACTCGATAATATTGATACAAAAAATGCCCCTTAAAGGAGCATTTTTTATCACTGACACACTAACGTAAATATTAGTGCGGTGAGATGTTTGAAAGCGCCTGAATGTGGACCGTGATCTCTTCGCGATCGTGGTAAAGGTGCTTAGCCTGCATCTTGAACTTCACTTTGTTCTCAATCAGGAACACTTTTAGGTTCTCGATATCTTGCAGTACTTCATCGTAACGGCCTTTCATAGGCAGTTTAAGGTTGAACAGTGCTTCTTTCGCCCAGCCTTTGATGATCCACTCACCCATAAGGTGAGCAACACGAGCTGGCTTCTCAACCATGTCACAGATAATCCAAGTTACGTTCTTACGGTCTGGTTCAAACTTAAAGCCATCCACCATGTGGTGCTTAATTTGACCTGTTTCCATTAGGCTGTCTGCCATCATGCCGTTATCAACACAGTGAACGAACATCGAGCGCTTAACCAATTGGTAAGTCCAACCACCTGGACATGCACCTAAATCAACACCCCACATACCTGGAGCCAAACGCTCGTCCCACTCATCACGAGGGATGAATACGTGGAATGCTTCTTCTAGCTTCAATGTAGAACGGCTTGGCGCATCTGATGGGAACTTCAGACGAGGGATACCCATAAAGAACTGGGAGTTATTCGTTGGGTAAGAGTAACCAACAAAACAGTGGCCCGGAGCGATGAAGCATAAATGAAGCACAGGCTTCTTAGCGTTATCTTTCGCAGTCATCAGGCCTTTACCACGCATAGCTTGACGCATCGGCACGGTAAATTTACGGCAGAACTTCAAAAGCTCTTTTGCTTCGTTAGTATCTGGCGTTTCGATACGGATATCACCACAACGAGGGAAACCTTCTTTCTCAGAAAGCGCCTCAAGAATTGGAGAAATACGGTCATCGGTTGGCAGGTCTTTAATTTCAACAGCCACTGCCAACATTTGACGAGCAAAGATCAGTGATTGGAAATCGATCTCTTTGATCAACTTGTCCGCTTCACCTGCTTGGTAACATTCAAACAATACAAAACCTGTATTGTTCTTTAGGCGAGGAAAACCAAACACTTCCAGTTGTGTTGCCTTGTCTTGAATTTCGCCAGCACATTCTTTTTCAAAACCAGAGCGACAATAAAGTAGTACGTGTTTCACTGAGTTACCTCTTTTATATTCAAAGCAGCGAAGGAGAAGACTCCCCAACCAATGATAAATAGTAGACCACCAAACGGTGTTATAGGGCCAAACCATTTTATTCCTGTCAGTGCTAAGCCATAAAGGCTGCCACTAAAACAAAGGATGCCGATGATAAAGCAAATTGCCGCAATGAAAAAATATTTTTGTGATTTAGCACCAAGTTTCATCTGTAGCAGAGCACCACACGCCAATATTGCTAGTGTATGGATAAACTGGTACTGAACACCTGTCTCAAACACGCCTAGCAGATACTCTGGCAAGACAGCTTTTAACCCGTGAGCGGCGAAGGCACCTAGCATTACGGCTATTGCGCCAGAGATACCTGCAAAAGTGAGTAAATACTTACTTCTCATTAAGCACCTCTTTGATAAACGCCGATAGTTTCTCAACGGTTAACGCTATGTTCTGCTGTTCGGTGTAGCCAGAGCTCTTACGAGGCTTAAAGCTGTGATCGCCATCAGGAATAAACTCAACACGAATCGAATCCGACAGGTCGAAATCAGCAAACTCTTCTCGCTTACCAAAGGTATCACGTTCACCCTGCAGAATAAGACACGGCTTTGCTAACTCAGCCAAGTGCTCACCTTTGTATTTCTCTGGTTTGCCTGGCGGATGGAAAGGAAAGCCTAAACAGGCCATTGCAGCCACCTTATCAACTTCAGACAAATGGCTCGCCATACGTCCTCCCATCGACTTACCGCCAATCACAAGCTTATCGGCATCTACCTGTCCGATAATATCTTGGTAAGCTTCGAGCAGTTTAGGGGCTCGATCAGGTGGACGACGCTTACCATCTTCAGCACGTTTGATCATGTAAGGGAAATTAAAACGAATCACTCGTATCCCTTTAAACGCCAACCCTTTTGCTACCGACTGCATGAACTCATGATCCATACCTGCGCCAGCACCATGTGCAAAGATAAAGGTTATTGGGTTGTCTTCACCATCAATGATGAGGTTATTCATCAAGTAAGTCCTCTTGTTCACTTTGCGCTTTCGCTAGCATCCAGTCGCGGAAGGTAGCAATACGACCCATGTCGGCTTGTTTCTCATGACAAACCACATAGAAGGCGTTCTTACTCACCAACACTTCATCAAAAGGCGCAATCAAACGACCCGCTTCGATTTCAGGCTGCGCCAACACGTTGTTACCCAGAGCAATGCCCTGGCCGTGAGCCGCTGCCTGCAGCACCATGGTTGAGTGACTGAAGATAGGGCCGTGATTAACGTTTACCCCATCGATACCATTTTGCTTAGCGAACTGTTTCCAATCCTTTCGAGAAGTATCATGCAATAGCGTATGACATGCTAAATCACTGAGAGATTCTAATGGTTTTACTCCTAGCAGCACGGAAGGTGAGCAAAGAGGGATCAAGTATTCTTGGTAAAGCTTATCGGCTCTAAGCCCCGACCAATTACCTCGGCCATAATAGATAGCGACGTCTACATCATCGGTTAGCGAGCCTTCATCCATATCAACGGCTTTGATTCTTACATCAATATCAGGCTCTTGCTGATTAAAGTCAGCGAGCCTTGGTACCAACCATTGAATAGCAAAACTCGGCGGTAAACTGATGGTCAATGCGCCCTTCTCACTTCGCTCCAGCACTTTGTCTGTCGCTTCTGCTAGTGATGTGAAAATATCTTTGATATCTAAGAAGTAGCTTTGACCTTCTTCAGTTAGCAGCAAAGAGCGGTTTCTTCGGCGAAACAGCTTCAAAGATAAGAATTCTTCAAGCGCTTTGATCTGATGACTGACTGCCGCTTGAGTAACAAACAACTCTTCTGCAGCACGCGTAAAACTCAAGTGTCGAGCTGCAGCTTCAAACACTCTTAGCGAGTTTAATGGGGGTAATCGACGAGACATAGTTACTCTCTAAATAAGCATTAGTTTTTTTTATCTGAAACATTATAATTTGTCCATTGCCTAGCAGCCAGAGAAATTCTATATTTCATCCCGCAGCAGCTAGCCTGAACGGCTTGATTCTCTCTAGAATCAATTGGCTTAGCTCCTGCGATGTTGTGTTTGCAAACTCGTTCTTTTCGAGTTGGGTAGAGTTCTACCAAATGTTTTGTTGCAGTTTATACTGAAACGAGGCATGTACTTCCTGTATTTATTTTGACCTGTCTGTCAAATTTGTTTACACCGCCTTATGGGCGGTGTTTTTTTATGTGCAAAGAAATGTAACAACAAGTTTATCAATAGCTGTGCTAATTAATCTTTATTATTTTTCATCGCCAATCACAGAATCAGACACCCACTCAAATAATCAACTGAACACATACAAATAGCACCATTGAGTTGCACTAAAAAGTAACAGAATACTTCAAGATACTCACACTTCTTCGGTACTTATAAACCCGTTTAGAACACACTCTTTCTATCAATCAAAAATTTCAAAGCTGAGCATGACGATAGCACGCCCAAACTCACGCCTCTGTCTGACTACTGTAAATCATTCACAATAGAAAATAAAAAAGCCGCTTACTTTTCAGTAAACGGCTTTGCAAAATGATTAACGCTTGGTCAACACACCACTATGGGCGGTAAACCTTAACGTTATGGAAGCCCTGCTCTTGTAGGTAAAGTGCCTGTAGACGGCTCATTACACCACGGTCACAGTACAGCAAGTACTCTTTCGCTTGGTCTAGGTCGCCAAACTGAGTCGAAAGCTTGAAGAATGGGATGTGTTTAATTTCAACACCCTCGATCTCTAATGGGCTTTCGTCTTCTTCTTCTGGGCTACGGATATCAAGAACGATAGCGTGCTCAGCAACAGCTTGAACTTGTTCAACTTCAGGCGCTTGCTCTTGGCTCTCTTTCTCGATGTCACGGATATCCATAACACGAGCGTTCTCGATCACTTGATCCAGCACTTCAAAGTTAAACTTAGCTTCTTCTGCTTCCAGTTTGCCTTTCTTCGCTTTCACTGTTGGCTTCTTAGAAATAACACCACAGTACTCAGGCATTACCTTAGCGAAGTCTTCAGTACCGATGATACGAGAAAGGTCGATGATGTCTTCTTTATCCCAGTTGATCAGTGGACGAAGGATCAAAGTGTCCGTCACGTTGTCGATATGACGCAGGTTAGTTAGCGTTTGGCTAGAAACCTGACCAAGAGCTTCACCCGTTACTAGTGCTTCGATACCGAAACGCTCTGCAACCATACCACCAGCACGCATGAACATACGCTTAAGAACAACGCCCATTTGGCCATCTTCAACGTTCTCAAGGATTTCAGCAACCACAGGTTCAAAGTCTACAGAAATGAACTTCACCTTTGCAGATGAGCCGTATTTATTCCATAGGTAGTGAGCCACTTGTTTAACACCAATCTCGTGCGCTGGGCCACCAAGGTTGAAGAAACAGTAGTGAACCTTAGAGCCGCGTTTAATGTGCAGGTAGCTTGAAACACCAGAATCAAAGCCGCCAGAGATCAAGCTCAGTAGATCTTCTTGAGTACCAAGAGGGAAGCCACCGAGGCCTTTGTGACGAGCTAGAACTTGGTTTAGCTTGTCGTTAGCCACTTCAACCTTAACGGTTACATCAGGGTTCTTAAGTCGAACTTTCGCTGACTCAACTGCTTGGTTTAGACCGCCGCCTACGTAGCGCTCAAGTTCAATAGAGGTAAAGTCATGCTTACCACGACGCTTAGCACGTACAGAGAAAGTCTTGCCTTCAATGTCAGCACGGCTGCGTTCTAGTACTTGCTCGTAAATATCGTGCAAGTCTTTGAATTCAGACTGTTGAACTTCAAGAGAGTGGTGAATACCTGGAGTGTGAGTCAGAGCCTCTAACACTTCTGCGTAGTACTGGTCACTCTCAGACGTCACTTCAATATGATCGCGACGGTTGAATACCGCAACACTTTCACAGCGACGTTGAATAACGTTACGAATGTTGCACTCTAGAATCCTTGTGAAGCGCTTACGCACCGATTCACTTTTTACAAAAATTTCCGGATGGGGCTTAACAATAAATTTCATAGTACTTTCACAACATTAATGTTCAAAATTTTGAAAACGCTCATCGCCAAGTAAATTAGAGAATTTACACAGCACTTGAAGCAAGAATAGATCATATCTAAATCTAAGGGCGCGAATTATACATGAGAAAGTGAAGCAAGGAAAAGAGTGCTTGCTGTAACACCATCATTAAACCGCTTGTTATTAACAGTAGCAGGTTTCGAAACGACATAAATGCCGCAGAGAGAACCATTGAAGACCAGCAAACAAAAAGCCCAACCTCATTATAAGGTTGGGCTTTCGATGCTATCTGCATGCTACCGTGTGTACACGTATCGGCTATTCATTAATAACAGGCACTTCGTCACTGTAAAGCGGCTCGCCCTGCATGATGCTGATTTCAACGCGGCGGTTGAGGCTACGTTGCCATTCAGTGTCGTTCGGCTCGACTGGCTCGGTATCCGCCATGCCGCGTACTCTCAAGCGTTGATGAGAGAAACCACGCACCTTTTCCATCTCTTGAGCAACAGACACTGCTCGCTGTGATGACAAGTCCCAATTAGAGCGATAAAGCTCGGAATCAAGACGTTGATTATCGGTGTGCCCTGAGATTCGAACGATACCCGGAACATCTTTCACCAACTCAGCAACCTGTCTCACCAAAGGTCGGAACTTAGGCTGTAGGAAAGCAGAACCCGATGGGAATGCACCCTTCTCACGAATTCGAATCACAATCTGCTGGCCAAGGTTTTCAACTTCAATCGCGCCTTGGTCTATCTCTCGCTCCAACGCCTTCTTGATGCTTTCCATCAAGGTTTCCATCTCTTGAGATTGAGCTTCGGCTTGCTGTTGCTGTTGGTCTGACTCAGAGTTTTGATTGTCGTGAGTCGAAACCTCTGGCGACTTGCCTCCGGTCATCTTGCCTTGATCACGCATGGTACCGCCAGCACGCTCAGATTCACCTTCATGAAACTCAAGCGTTTGCTGCGTAATATCAATCGTCTGCTGCATGATCACATCAATCGGTGTCGGCTCTGGACGACCAGGTCGAAACTCTTGTGCAATGATGCTGGTGCCTTTAGGAATGTCTTTCACTTCCAAGCGGTTTTGTACACCAAACGCAAATTTCATCGAGCCAGCGATCTGTTTGAACTTCAGTACGTCCATCTCAGAGAATGAGAGCAGCAGTACGAAGAAACACATCAGCAGTGACATCAAGTCAGCAAATGTCCCCATCCATTGAGGCAATCCCGGAGGAGGACATTTACATGGATTTTCTTCATCCATCTTCAACTCCTCTTACGCAGGTTCACCATCAATCGTACGCTTACCTTCGTTTAGGTAGCTCTTCAGGTAACCATCGATTACTCGTGGGTTCTGACCATCTTGAATCGCGAGTACGCCATCCATAACCAAACGACGGTTGAGTGTCTCTTGGTCACGACGCAGCGCAAGCTTGTCGGCAATTGGGAAGAACACCATGTTCGAAAGAATCGCACCATATAGGGTGGTTAAAAGTGCCACCGCCATCGCAGGGCCGATCGCTTTTGGATCATCCATGTTAGAAAGCATGGCAACCAAGCCAACCAAGGTACCAATCATACCCATCGCGGGTGCTACATCACCAAATGCAGAGAACACCTTCGCGCCCTGCTCATGACGCTCTGTGGTTAATGCGATGTCTTTTTGCAGTGCAGCACGAACTACATCTCCATCATGGCCATCCACCAAAAGATCGATGCCCTTTTGCATGAAACTGTTGTTAATTTCCATCTCTTCCAGTGCTAAAAAACCACCTTTACGAGCCGCATCAGCCATCTCTACAACTTTCGCAATAAGATCTTCAGGCTCATCCGCTTTAAACATAAAAGCTTTGCCGGCAATCTTAGTCGCGCCAAAGAACTGTCCCATGGTGAACTTCATCAGAACAACAAACGTTGAACCACCAACCACGATCAATATGGATGTCGTGTCATAGAACATCCCGAGGCTTCCACCTAGGATCATTGCCATGATTACAAAGGCAAATCCACCAATCAAACCTATTAGGGTTGCTAAATCCACTGAGCACTCCTCATGCTTTTTTGTAGCTCTATGTCGACGATAATCTTTTTATCGGCAAGACTATAAGATCTTTTAGTAAATTCTTGGCCTAAGTATCACACTTTTGCTTTTTGTATCACAACTATTACCCGCTTCCCCGTTCTCGAGCAGTCATAAACTCGATAAAGGTGAGGTTATTAGATGAAAGTGGCTTCAAGCCTCTTAAAAACGAACTTTCTAGCAAAATTTATTGGTTACATTTGACCATCTCAACGCCCTAAGGTAACGTTCGTTCATCTTTCCAAACGCAGATTTATTATGGCTACTAAGAAACCTGAAAATATGAGCTTTGAAGCGGCAATCGAAGAGCTCGACGGCTTGGTTGATCAACTAGAAAACGGTGATCTAGCTTTAGATGATGCGCTGAAAAAATTTGAACGAGGTATCTCCCTCGCTCGTGCCGGTCAAAGCAAACTAAACGATGCTGAACAGCGTGTTAGCATCCTACTGCAAAATGATGAAAACGCAGAACTTAGTGACTTTAACCCACAACCAGAATAACGAATTGTATGAGATCCCCTATGATCGAGACTTTATTGTCTTATCAGGCACGTAATAACGAGCAACTGAACCTTTGGCTTGATCGCCTGCCACACCAAAATCAGAACCTGATCAACGCAATGCGTTATGGGTTACTTTTAGGCGGCAAGCGCGCGCGTCCATTTCTTGTCTATATTACAGGGGAGATGCTCGGTTGCACCGCTGAAGAACTCGACACTCCAGCTTCTGCAGTCGAATGTATTCATGCCTACTCTCTGATTCACGACGACCTGCCAGCAATGGACGACGACGAACTGCGTCGTGGCCATCAGACCTGTCACATCAAATTCGATGAAGCGACCGCCATTTTAACGGGCGATGCCCTACAAACTCTGGCATTTACTATACTTGCGGAAGGTACATTAAGTGCTGACGGTGAAAGCAATCGCGTTCGAATGATTCAACGCCTAGCCGAAGCCTCTGGTGCACAAGGTATGTGCATTGGACAAGCACTTGATATTGAAGCTGAAAACCGCTCTGTCACGCTAGAAGAGTTAGAAGAAGTTCACCGCAATAAAACGGGCGCGCTAATGAAATGTGCGATTCGTTTAGGTGCTCTGGCTGCTGGCGAAAAAGCGTTTGAAGTGATGCCTCAATTAGATAAGTACGCCGATGCAATCGGGTTAGCCTTCCAAGTTCAGGATGATATTTTAGATATCATTAGCGATACCGAAACTTTGGGTAAACCACAGGGCTCTGACCAAGATTTGAACAAAAGCACCTACCCTTCTTTGTTAGGTTTAGAGGGCGCTCAAGAAAAAGCGCAAACTCTGCTACAGGAAGCGCTTCAAGCTTTGGCTGCAATCCCATACAATACCCAGTCACTCGAAGAGTTCGCCCGATACGTCATCGAGCGCAAGAACTAAGACAATAAGCGCGCATTACCTATGACTCTTGATATATCAAAGTACCCAACTCTTGCTTTGGCTGATAAGCCAGAGGATTTGCGTCTACTTCCAAAAGAGACGCTTACACAGCTTTGTGATGAATTACGTACCTATCTTCTTAACTCGGTGAGCCAGTCAAGTGGTCACTTAGCGTCAGGCTTAGGTACAGTAGAGCTAACCGTTGCTCTGCACTATGTGTACAACACGCCTTTTGACCAATTGGTTTGGGATGTTGGCCACCAAGCATACCCACATAAGATTCTTACTGGCCGTCGTGACCGCTTATCGACTATCCGTCAAAAAGATGGACTGCACCCATTCCCATGGCGTCAAGAGAGCGAATACGACACTCTATCTGTTGGTCACTCTTCAACATCGATCAGCGCCGGACTTGGTATGGCGATCAGTGCGAAGAAAGAAGGTAAGAACCGTAAAGTCGTGAGTGTGATTGGTGATGGCGCGATTACCGCAGGTATGGCCTTCGAAGCCATGAACCACGCGGGCGATATTCACAATGACATGCTGGTTATCCTTAACGATAACGAGATGTCGATCTCTGAAAACGTCGGTGCTCTAAACAACCACCTCGCTCAAGTTCTTTCTGGCAGTCTTTACACGTCAATTCGTGAGGGTGGCAAGAAAGTGCTATCAGGCGTTCCGCCAATTAAAGAGCTCGTTCGTCGTACAGAAGAACATTTAAAAGGCATGGTTGTCCCTGGCACCATGTTTGAAGAGTTAGGCTTTAACTACATTGGTCCAATTGATGGTCACGATGTCAATGAGCTGATTAAAACGCTGAAGAACATGAGAGATCTAAAAGGTCCTCAGTTCCTGCATATCATGACGAAGAAAGGTAAAGGCTACGAGCCAGCTGAGAAAGATCCAATTGGCTACCATGGCGTACCTAAATTCGATCCTGCACATTCAAGTCAGCCTAAGAGCACCAGCTCTAAACCAACTTTCTCTAAGATTTTTGGCGACTTCCTGTGTGATATGGCCGCTCAAGATCCTAAGCTAATGGCGATCACGCCTGCAATGCGTGAAGGTTCTGGTATGGTGCGTTTCTCGAAAGAGTATCCAGAACAGTACTTTGATGTAGCAATTGCTGAGCAACACGCTGTGACGCTAGCAACCGGTATGGCGATTGCCGGTGATAAGCCAATTGTCGCTATCTACTCGACTTTCCTACAACGTGGCTACGATCAACTGATCCACGATGTGGCAATCATGGATCTACCGGTTATGTTCGCTATTGACCGTGCAGGTCTCGTCGGTGCCGATGGTCAAACACACCAAGGTGCGTTCGACTTAAGTTTCATGCGCTGTATTCCAAACATGGTGATCATGGCACCAAGCGACGAGAACGAATGTCGCCAAATGCTTTACACCGGTCACCAGCACACGGGTCCAAGTGCCGTTCGTTACCCTCGCGGTAATGGTATGGGTACTGAGATTCAAAGTGAGTTTACCGCTCTTGAGATTGGTAAAGGTCGTATCGTTCGCGAAAGCGAAAAAGCAAAAGATGGCTCGAAGGTCGCTATCCTAAGCTTCGGTACTTTCCTTGAGAGTGCACTTCAAACGGCTGATGCTATCGATGCTACAGTGGCAGATATGCGCTTTGTTAAGCCCCTCGACGAAGCTCTGATCAAACAACTTGCTGCTGACCACGATGTACTAGTGACTATCGAAGAAAACGCGATTGCAGGTGGTGCGGGTGCGGGTGTGATTGAATTCTTGATGCAAGAAAAACTACTGATGCCAGTATTGAACCTTGGCCTACCAGACAAGTTTATTGCTCAAGGTACTCAAGGTGAGCTGCATGAAGAGCTTGGCTTAGATGCGAAAGGGATTGAGAAGTCTATCACTGACTATCTTGCCAAGTAGCTTTAATACGTAAGCTCGTAAGCTATGCAAACAAAAAAGGTTGGCCCTAGGGTCAACCTTTTTAGTATCTGCTAATTAGTTTGGTGTATCGCCAACTAAACCTTAGCCCTTCAGTTAACTCACACTAACCAACCTGCGAAATGTGCCACGGCATACAACGAAATAGCCGCCATAATACCCGCTACAATATCGTCAATCATGATACCCAAGCCGCCGTGAATTCGCGCATCTAGCCAACCAATCGGCCAAGGTTTTACCATGTCAAAGAAGCGGAAAAGCACAAAACCAGTCAGAAGCCATTTCCAGTCATCGGCAGGGATATTCAGCATAGGCACTAAGCTCATGGTGATCCAAAAGCCCGCAAACTCATCCCAAACGATAGAACCGTGGTCATGCACGCCCATATCATCAGACGTTACTTGGCAGATCTTAATACCAATAATGCAGCTTACCACCACCACGGCAACGTAAGCAGGAAACGGTAGCTGAACCAACAATAGGTACAACGGAATTGACGCAAGCGTGCCCATTGTGCCGGGAATAATAGGCGATAAGCCACTGCCAAAACCCGTTGCTAAGAAATGCCAAGGATTTTTAAGAGAAATAAGAGAAAGTGGGTTTGTCATCAATTAACCTTAAAGTGATCGTAACCAGTTAAGTTCCAGCTTAGTGGTTCACCATTATTGTGTAATTCAAAATATTCTACAGGTCTTATCTGGCCAATGCAGGTGACTTTTGTACCAGTGTGTGACAAAGCACTTTCCAGCGACCCTTTATTCTCTTCTGGTACAGTAAAGCACAGTTCGTACTCTTCACCACTCGTTAGCGCATACTGCTGAGCTGAAGTGATATCAGGAGCGAACTGACGTAACTCTGGAGAGATAGGCAGCGTGCTTACATCAATACTCGCGCCAACTTGAGAACGCTTAAGGATATGTTTTAAATCAGCAATAACGCCATCAGAGATATCTATCGCAGATGAAGCAAGGTTCACTAGAGCCTGACCCGCTAACACTCGTGGGGCGCTCACATAATGTCTCTCTTCAAGCTCAGCAGCATAGGGCTTCGCTCTGTTCTGCTCAGGGTTAAGTAACACTTCTAAGCCAGCTTTGCTGTCACCTAGATTACCTGTTACGTAAATCCAGTCGCCCACTTTCGCGCCATCTCTGCGCAGCGCTCGTCCTTCAGGAACAAAGCCCTGTACCGTCAGTGTCAGGCTTAGTGGACCTTTGGTTGTGTCGCCACCAATTAACTGAATACCAAAGTAGTCTGCGAGTTTAAAAAAGGAGTCACAGAATGGAGCAAGCCATGCTTCATCGATTTCAGGCATGGTTAAAGCAAAAGACACCCAAGCAGGCGTCGCGCCCATTGCAGCAAGGTCACTGATATTGGAAGCCAACGCTTTGTGTGCCACCCAAGCCGGATTCGCCTCAGCTAAGAAATGGGTACCAGCCACTAAGGTGTCCGTGCTGATCGCTATCTCAACATTGCCCGGCGCTTTGACCAAAGCACAATCATCGCCAGCAGCTAGAAGAACGTCTTTACGTTGTGGTTGTCGATTTACAAAATATTTTTCAATCAGGTTAAATTCGCCAGACATCACATGCCCTATCTTTAGTCTCATAAAAATCGCCGTAATCATGGATATTACAGAAATTTAGTTACAAAAAAGGCCAGCATAAAGCTGACCTTTAGATTCAATATACGAACGTCTTATTTCTTACGAACGTGCGGTGCAGCTTTATCAAGCACACCGTTAACAAACTTATGGCTGTCTTCTGCTGCAAATACTTTTGCAAGCTCGATAGCTTCGTTGATAACCACTTTGTATGGTACATCTTCGCGACGAGTCATCTCGTACATAGCTAAACGTAGAAGCGCTAGTTCCATCAGATCCAGATCTTGCATAGGGCGAGATACGAATGGACGAAGCTTGCTATCAAGTTCCATGTGGCTAAGAGCAACACCAGTTAGTAGGTCGCGGAAGTATGCAACGTCTGTTTCTGGCATAGCAAGAGCAGGCTCTGCAGCATGATGCTCTTCTTCATCATACTTACCACCAGATAAGAACTGTTCTTCAACGGTAGCAATATTTTCTTTAGTAATTTGCCAAGAATAAATTGCTTGTAGAGCAAATTGACGTGCGTTACGACGTGCGGCTGGTTTCACACTGGCCCCCATTAGGAATCGATTTCAGAAAGAACGTTGATCATCTCAAGTGCGCTAAGTGCTGCTTCTGCACCCTTATTACCAGCCTTGGTTCCTGCGCGTTCAATAGCTTGATCGATCGTATCAACAGTAAGAACACCAAACGCTACTGGAAGAGAATATTCCAGAGACACTTGTGCCAAACCTTTATTACATTCACTACAAACATAGTCAAAGTGAGGTGTACCGCCACGAATTACTGTACCAAGAGATACAATCGCATCGAACTTACCTGTTTTTGCAACGCGCTGCGCTACAAGTGGAAGTTCTACTGCACCAGGGCAACGAACAACAGTGATGTTGTCTTCGCTTACTTGTCCATGACGCTTTAAAGTATCGATTGCACCAGAAAGTAAACTTTCGTTAATAAAACTGTTGAAACGAGCAATAACGATAGCAATTTTTGCATTTGGCGCTGGGAAGCCACCCTCGATCACTTTCATAAGCCTTCCTTTAACTATTTTCATCAAGTGAGAATCGCCGGATTCTAGCACAAAACTGTGAGCAATATCTAATGGTAATTTAGAAGAACAGACACCGGCAATGTAAAGATGATAATGCAGCGCTGATCCCAAGCATATAGGAACAGCGAGTAACCAAGTTTGTGTGTTGAACACGTTTTGAGTCGGACTTGGCTACTTTGCTCTTTTGGCAAGATGTATCACCAAAAGAGCCACTGAAATCATCGGTAAATTATGTTGCTACAAACGGAGAAACGTCTGCTTGCTAACGCATGGTTTATTCGCAAACGTACTCAACAACGTTAAGGCCAAAACCACCCAATGCGTGGTAACGCTTAGTGCTTGAAGAAAGCAGACGCATATCGTGCACACCTAGATCTTGAAGAATCTGAGAACCGACACCAACACGACGCGAGGTACCCTGCTTCTTCGCCATAGTTGGCTGCTCGTTCTTGTCTTGCGCTTCGAATGTCTTCACTTTGTGAATCAAAGAATCAGACGACTCTTCGTTGCCAAGAATAACCAACACACCGCCTTCGTCGCCAATACGCTTCATCGCTTTATCTAGCGACCAGCTGCGTTCAGTACCACGGTCTGAATGAAGCAGATCGGTGAACGTGTCATGCAGGTGAACACGTACCAAAGGAGCACCTTCAGATAGGTCGCCTTTTTGCATCGCGTAGTGGATCTGGTTATCAATTGTATCGCGGTAAGTCACCAGCTCGAAATCACCAAACTCTGTTGGTAAATGGCATTGTGCTACACGCTCAATCGTTGTTTCTGTGTTGTTGCGGTATTCAATCAAGTCAGCAATCGTGCCTAGCTTGATGTCGTGTTTTTCAGCAAACACTTCAAGGTCAGGGCGACGAGCCATAGTACCGTCGTCGTTAAGGATCTCAACGATAACCGATGCTGGCTCGCAGCCTGCAAGACGTGCTAAATCACAACCTGCTTCTGTGTGTCCTGCGCGAGTCAGAACACCGCCATCTTGCGCTGTCAGTGGGAAAATATGACCAGGTTGAACAAGATCAGCCGCTTTCGCATCTTTCGCCACTGCCGCTTGAACCGTCACTGCACGGTCTGATGCAGAGATACCCGTTGTTACGCCCTCTGCCGCTTCAATCGAAACAGTAAAGTTAGTGGTGTACTGTGCGTTGTTATCTTGAACCATAGGCGCTAGACCCATGCGGTTTGAACGCTCTTTGGTTAGCGTCAGACAAATTAAACCACGGCCGTACATCGCCATGAAGTTAATCGCTTCTGGCGTCACATGTTCTGCTGCCATGATCAGATCGCCTTCATTTTCGCGATCTTCATCATCCATCAGGATAACCATTTTTCCTAGGCGAATGTCTTCAATAATTTCTTGAGGAGTACTAATTGGCATTGTTCTATATCCTTTGAAATGGTTCTGCTTCCTAGAACCGACACTATTTAAACCTGATGATATTGCTTCGCTTTACAAAGTCTCGCTTAACGCACTTTGTATCAACGGTTAGGCAAAACCATTCTGCTGTAAGAATTCCATCGTTAATCGAGATTCAGGCTCAGATTCTTGTTGCTGACCTTGCAGTAAACGCTCCATGTAACGTGCTAATACATCAACTTCTAGATTCACTTTACGACCGACATTGAATTGGTCGATGGTGGTTTCTGAAGAAGTATGAGGAACGATAGTCAGCTTGAATGCGTTCTTACGTAAATCGTTCACAGTCAGGCTAATGCCATCAACTGTTACTGAGCCTTTTTGAGCCACGTATTTTGAGATTTCTGCTGGCATTTCTACCCAGAATTCAATCGCACGGCCAACTTGGTTACGTTCAACAATCTCACCCACGCCATCAACGTGACCAGACACTATATGTCCACCGAAACGCGTGGTTGGTAACATTGCTTTCTCAAGGTTAACTTTATCGCCCGCTTGGTAATCGACAAAACCCGTTTTTTTCAGGGTCTCAAGCGAAAGATCTGCACTGTAGCTGTGGTCGTTATATTCAACAACTGTCAAACACACACCATTGGTAGCGATACTGTCGCCTAACTTAACGTCAGCCATATCAAGCTTACCAACATTAACCGTTACGGTGATGTCTTCTCCGCGGGGAGTGATTGCACTCAATGTACCTACGGCTTCTACAATTCCTGTAAACATTTTAAAACTCTTTTTGTTGTCAACGACACGTATGTAGTTGGAGTAACTATTTCAACTGTGGTTTCGTTACTATCTGTTTCGAAATACGGGTTTCGCAACGATGCGAATATCCACACCAACCTGTCGAACATCTTTAATTTCTAGGTCAATAACGTCAGACATTGAAGTGAGCCCTAATGCACCCATCAAACCTCGTCCGTCACTGCCCATAAGTTTAGGTGCTAAATAAAGGATTAGCTCATCCACCAGCTGCTCTTCAATCAAGCTTTTTGCCAATGTTGCGCCCGCTTCGACCCAAATATGGTCGATATGATTGGCAGGTAATTGACGCATCAGATCGTGCAAATCGAGCTGACCTGCATCTGTGGTTGCGACTTCAATATCAGCAGATGCTTCGGCAACTCTCAACACCGATGTTGGAGTCTGGAATAACTTGAGTTCAGGACGCAGTTGGTTTTGACGATCAAGAATCACGCGAATCGGCTGACGCAGCTCGTCTTCAGCGTAATGACCTTTGATACTGCTTGGCAACTCTGCCCAACGAACATTCAACGACGCGTTGTCTTCAATCACCGTCTGGCTAGTTGACAACACAGCGCCTGATTTTGCTCGGTAGTTCTGAACATCACGACGTGCTTCTGGCGATGTGATCCACTGGCTTTGGCCATTTTCCAATGCCGTTTGCCCATCAAGGCTAGCGGCCATCTTTAACTGAACGAATGGCATGCCAGTTTGCATACGCTTGATAAATGCAGGGTTCAAGTCGAGAGCGTCTTGCTCTAGCAAACCGATTTCAACCTCAATACCCGCATCGCGTAGCATTTTGATACCACGACCTGCGACTTTTGGGTTTGGGTCCTGCATGGCACAAATCACTTTGGCTACTTGAGCCTTAATCAAACCTTCAGCACAAGGCGGCGTTCGACCGTAATGAGAACAAGGCTCTAGCGTGACATAAGCCGTCGCACCTTTTGCTTTGTCGCCTGCCATTCGCATGGCATGTACTTCAGCATGAGGTTCGCCAGCTTTGGCATGAAAACCTTCACCAACGATCTGACCGTCGGTTTGTACAATGACACAACCCACATTAGGGTTTGGCGCAGTAGTGTAAATGCCGCGTTTTGCTAACTGAATAGCACGCGACATCATTTGAAAATCTAGGGGAGTAAAGTTTGACATGATTGAGGAGTTAATCCTCTAATTTAGCGATTTCTTCGCCAAACTCTCGGATGTCTTCAAAGCTGCGGTAAACAGAGGCAAAACGAATGTACGCCACTTTATCCAATTCTTTCAATTGGCCCATCACAAGATTACCAATCATCTCGCTTGGTACTTCACGCTCACCAGTTGCACGGAGTTGTGACTTAATCGTACTGATCGCAAGTTCAATCGCGTCAGCACTCACTGGGCGTTTTTCTAGGGCGCGCTGTACACCACCCACCATTTTATCTTCATTAAATGGTTCGCGGTTTCCATTCGACTTTATGACTTTAGGCATCACAAGTTCTGCCGATTCGAACGTAGTAAAACGTTCACTACATGCAAGGCATTGACGGCGACGACGAACCTGATGGCCATCGGCTACCAGTCTTGAATCGATTACTTTAGTGTCGTTCTCTGAACAAAAAGGACAATGCATATCACCTCCAAATAATTGAATATCAGTGTAACGGAATTGCCAAACGTTAGGAAAGAAAAAGGGCCAATTAAGGCCCTTTTGTGTGGTGATTCATTGATTATTGCTACTCGACCGCCATTTCAAAAATGAGCTGAGGAGTAAAATTAACGACCAGCGTTAACCGCGGACTAAATAGTTCGCTTTACCTACCCATTTGTAGCTTGTCAGCTCTTCTAAGCCCATTGGGCCGCGAGCATGCAATTTCTGAGTAGACACGGCAACTTCAGCACCTAAACCAAACTGTGCTCCATCAGTGAAACGTGTTGATGCATTCACATAAACCGCTGCAGAACCAACAGAGTTAATGAAACGCTCTGAGCTCTCTAAGCTATTGGTCATGATCGCATCTGAATGACTCGCGTTGTGTACACGCATGTGGTCAATCGCTTCTGCCACATCCGCTACCACTTTCACGCCTAGCGTGTAGCTTAGCCATTCAGTGTCAAAGTCGCCTTCAACCGCATCACGTTGGTCTTCAAAACCCGCTAGCAGCGATTTTGCACTGGTATCAGCAACTAAGGTTACCTTGCCGGCTAAACGCTGTTTCAGCTTAGTTAGGAAAGCTTCAGCAACCGCTTCATGCACTAGCAGTGTATCTAACGAGTTACACGCCGATGGACGTTGAACTTTTGAGTTTTCGACCACATCGACAGATTTCTCAAGATCAGCGCTTTCATCAACGAAGATATGGCTGATACCAAAGCCGCCGATGATTACTGGGATGGTGCTGTTCTCTTTACACATCTTGTGCAGACCAGCGCCGCCACGAGGAATAATCATATCCACGTAGTCGTCCAGTTTAAGCAGTTGAGAAACGAGTTCACGATCAGGCTTCTCGATGTACTGAACAGAAGCGGCTGGAAGCTCCGCTTTCTCTAATGCAGACTGGATAACCTTAACCAGTTCCATGTTCGAGAAAAACGTCTCTTTACCACCACGTAGAATGCTTGCGTTACCTGTCTTCAGACACAGAGCTGCAATATCGATGGTTACGTTCGGACGCGCTTCATAGATAACACCCACCACACCAAGTGGCACGCGGCGGCGAGACAGTGACATACCGTTTTCTAGTACTTTGCTGTCAATTTCGCTGCCAACTGGGTCATTCAGGCTAATCACGTTACGAACATCGTTAGCGATACCGGTTAAGCGCTCTTCGTTAAGAAGTAGACGATCGAGCAGTGCGTCAGTTAAACCCGCTTCACGACCCAGTTCGATGTCTTTCTCGTTCGCTTCTAAAATCGTTGTTGCGTTTGCTTCTAGCTCATCAGCGATAATCGCCAATGCTTTATTCTTTTGCGCCGTAGATGCGGTCGCTAGGTGGAAAGCAGCGTCTTTTGCTGCGATACCCATGTTAGTTAAATCCACGTTTAACTCTCCCTAAATTCTGTCTGTCTTTGGATGCAAAAAGGTGATTCACCTTATCATCACGAGCTACTCTTGGATTACAACTAGGTCGTCACGGTGAATGACTTCTGACCCATAATCGTATCCAAGGATGTCGCCAATATCTTTACTGTGCTTGCCTGCAATTTTTGCTAGGTCTTGGCTTGAATAACTGGCGATACCACGCGCAATTACTTTGCCTTTGCTGTCTGTGACTTGGGTAACTTCACCACGAGAGAATTCGCCTTTAACTCGAACAACCCCTTTCGCCAACAAGCTGCTGCCTTTGGTGTTGACTGCGTTTACTGCGCCGTCGTCAACCACGATGTCACCTGCTGAAGCAGGGCCCGCTAAAATCCAGCGTTTACGGTTTTCAAGCGCTTCCGCTAAAGGCAAGAAACGTGTGCCTTGTGGGTTATCACTCAGTGAATCAAACACCACATTTTCAGCACTGCCCGCAGCAATAATCACTTCGATGCCTGCGCGACGAGCAATGTCAGCCGCCTGCAGTTTTGTCGCCATGCCGCCAGTACCCAACGTAGTACCGCTGCCACCTGCGATCTTACGCAGCGTGTCATCAATGGTTTTCACTTCTTTGATGAGCTCAGCATTTGGATCTTTACGAGGGTCAGCCGTAAACAGGCCTTTTTGGTCTGTTAGTAGCAAAAGCTTATCAGCACCGCACAAAATACCCACTAAGGCCGACAAGTTATCATTGTCGCCCACTTTAATTTCGTTGGTTGCTACTGCGTCGTTTTCGTTTACTACCGGAATAATATCGTGCTCAACCAGTGCGTTGATCGTGTCACGTGCATTAAGAAAACGCTCGCGATCATCGAGATCAGCACGAGTCAGTAGCATCTGGCCAATCTTAAGGCCATAGATAGCAAACAAAGACTCCCAAACTTGAATCAACTGACTTTGCCCAACTGCCGCAAGCAACTGTTTGCTCGCCATTGAGTTGGGAAGTGCGGGGTAACCAAGGTGCTCACGTCCTGCTGCAATTGCACCAGACGAAACCATAACCACAGAGTGGCCTTGTTTTTTTAATTCAGCACATTGACGAACCAGCTCAACCATATGAGCGCGGTCTAATGCCAATGTTCCACCAGTTAAGACACTGGTACCCAGTTTAACAACGACAGTTTTACGCTGTGTTGTTGTCCCGCTTTGATGATTTGTTGTCATGAAGTCTTTTATGGATAAAACAAATAAGAGGTGATGTTTTAGCAATCAAAAGGGGAATTCACAAGCAGAAAAGGTGCGAAATCGCACCTTTTTGCTTTATATAGAAGAGTAACCTTTAAAATTAGACGAATTCGACAGACTCTTCGTCTAATTGGATACTGATTTCAAACTTACTTTGAAGTTCATCAACCAGTTTCTTGTGGAAGGCTTCTTGAGTTCGAGAGACCTCAGCGACCGCCTTTTTAGGTAACGGCAAAGAATCCCAGTTACCATCGATGTTGTACTTGCCGATATTGTACTTCGCCGAATATCCCTCTTCCGACTTATCCAATTCCAGCCACCAGCCCCAGAACTCGCGTTCTTCTGGTGATTTTTTATCGTTCACACATACAGACAAGCAATCAAAGATATAGTGGCCTTCTTCTGATTGCGGTTCCCTTAAGTAAGGCCCGATCGCCTTTAAAACATTCAACAAGCGGTAATGCGTAGGTTGTTGTGTCACTTCTGACATATTGAATCTCCATTTTCAATGTTAAGAATGACGTTACTCAGACTGTTATACGTAGAAACTACGCATTTGGATTTTATAAATGACCTCTGAGTATCAGGTACTTAGTTTGTACATTTTTCATGCTTAACTAATTTAGGAGAAATGTCATCTAAATAATTCATCCTCAAGCCACTTTATCGCCAATTCGAGGGATTGCTCATAACCTTGTGTAATTGACTTAGCTTTGATTTTCTTCGCTTTTCCGTAATCACTGTAAATTGCAACCAGTTGATTATCCATTGGCGGTGAAACCGGGTCGCCTTCCAGAGCCAATGCCAAGATAGGAACACTGGTTTTACTGTTTGACAGCAAACCTTGTACCTTGAGTGACCACGCCATCAACTGCCCAGAAAGGCTATTGATATCGACCGCCCCTTTACCAAGGCGCGAAGCCAACACATCTAGATGCATTTTAGGCATCTGCTTAAGTTTGTCTGCATGAACAAAGATATCGTGAATTGGCGCGCCTAAAGAAATACACGCTTTAATCTTATGTTGCTCGAGGAAAGATAATCTCACCATCGCATTGCCACCGAAGCGGAAACCAAACAAGCCGACTTTGTGGTGATCGACCCATGGGATGTTAGGCAATTCATTCAGCACTGCTTGGTGAAGACAAGATGAGTCTTCTGTTAACGGCCAATGTGCACTGTGCCCTATTGATGGCATGTCTACCGTTAACATAGCAATGTTCTTAGGTGCTAAATAATCCCTAAACAGGCGCCACATATCGGTTTGCAAGCTATCTAGACCCGCGCTGACAATCACAACCGGTTGTGGTTTATCTGTCTTGGTTAGATGCAAGTTCGCTTTGATCTTCTTGTTTTGGTATGGAATATCAATCTGCTTGACGATCAACTTAGTGTGCTTGATCGCTTCAGAATACGCTGCGTTGGCCAACACTTGAGCCTGAGCTGCCAAGTTGTCGTTCTTGAGGTGTGGGTAACCCGCAATACTGAAGCACAACGATGCGGAAAATAGCTCTTCAGCCATCTCTTCACCATTCTTCTCATTAGAACGATTTTGATGCTGCATACCCAGCTTGGTCCATTCGTATGCCCAGTTACCACTTCGGTAACCCATGACCGTATCAAGCCACTCATCGGTTGTACGAGAGTTATCTGATGACGCGATGCGAGCCAATACCGCTTCCTGCTCTATTGGATTAACGCCTTGCCATACCCACTGAAGACGTCTTAGGTTTCGATACCATGATGAGTTTTGCTGTTCACGTTTCTCATCCAATAGCGCTTCAGAGCTTGGCATGTATTGTGTCAACATTGAGGTCTCTTTCGCTTGCTTGTGCTTTACAAACAAAGTTTCCGAAAGGTTCGAGCTCGTTTCTTCTGGTTCAGACATTGGGATACTTAATAAGAAATGGTTGTCACTAATAATATAAAAAAAAATGACCCTATAAAGGGTCATTTCTCAAAAAACTAAGTTTACGCTTATTTTGACTTGCGATTTACTGGCTCTACGTAGCTTAGGCTAGTATCCCAAGGTTGCTCAATCCATGTGTCTTGAGCGATATCAACAATGTACTCGTCTAGCAAATCAGCGCCAGATGGTTTTGCACATACAGCGATCAGTTTCGCTTTAGGGTACATTTCGCGAAGCTTACGTGCAGTGTCACCACTATCAACCAAGTCTTCAACGATTAGGAAGCCTTCGCCGTCACCTTCAGGTGCTTTAACTACTGTCATATCACGTTGGTGATCGTGGTCGTAGCTAGAAATACAAATCGTATCTACGTGACGAATACCTAGCTCACGAGCCAAGATTGCACCAGGAACCAAACCACCACGGCTTACTGCCCAGATGCCTTTCCACTGCTCTGCTGGCATTTGCTTTTCAGCAAGTTGACGGCAGTAAGTCTGCATGTTGTCCCAAGTGATAACGAATTTGTTGCTCATAGTATAAAACCTAATAATTTTGTCATGTTATTAGAGGCTATTTCAAACATAGCCTCTTCAGCGATTAAGCAGAAATCTAGACGATTAAGCGAAAATGTATTTAAGAATAAAGATAGCCGACATTACCCACACAGCAGGTGAAACGTCGCGACCTTTACCACTTAGCAGCTTAATTGCAGCGTAAGCGATGAAACCTAGTGAGATACCCTCAGCGATAGAGTACGTCAGCGGCATAAGCAGACATGTTACCACGACTGGTGCTGCTTCCGTAAGATCACGCCAATCAATGCCAACTAGGCCAGACATCATCAGAATTGCTACATAGAAAAGTGCACCTGATGTTGCGTAAGCCGGAATCATACCTGCAAGTGGCGAGAAGAAAAGAGCCAGTAGGAATAAGATACCAACAACAACAGCCGTTAGACCGGTACGGCCGCCTTCAGCAACACCCGCAACACTCTCAACATAAGAAGTAGTATTTGATGTACCTAGCAGTGCACCAATAGATGTTGCTGTAGAGTCAGCAAGCAGTGCTTTGTTCAAGCGAGGTAGTTTGCCGTCTTCTTTGATTAGGTTTGCTTTCGTTGCAACACCAACCAGAGTACCCGCTGTATCGAACAAATCGACGAACAAGAACGCGAATACCACTGAAATCATACCGATTTCAAATACAGCAGAGAAATCAAGCTGCATGAATGTAGGAGCAAGGCTTGGTGGTGTAGACATGATGCCGCCGTATTGAACGTCACCAATAACAATGCCAAGAGCTGTGATAGCTAGAATCGCAATCATTACTGCCCCTTTCACGCCACGGTGAACAAGAGCAATCGTTAGGAAGAAACCAAGTGAGCCTAGGATAGGAGCAATCGCGGTAATGTCGCCCAGTGAAACTTTAGTTGCTGGGTTAGAAACAACGATGCCTGCATTGCTAAGCGCAATAAACGCTAGGAAAAGACCGATACCTGCAGAGATACCAACACGCAGAGACATAGGGATCGAGTTGATAATCCATTCACGGATCTTAAAGATGCTTAAGAAGATGAAGATTACGCCTGATACGAAAACCGCTGCCAGAGCAACTTGCCACGTATAACCCATACCCATTACAACAGCGTAGGTAAAGAATGCGTTCAAACCCATGCCTGGAGCTTGAGCAATTGGGTAGTTAGCAACAAAGCCCATGATGAAACAGCCAATAGCAGCCGCTAAACAGGTTGCTACAAATACAGCGCCATGGTCCATACCAGCATCAGCTAGAATCATTGGGTTTACAAAAATGATGTAAGCCATTGTTAGGAAGGTTGTTAGACCTGCGATGATTTCAGTGCGCACATTGGTGCCATTTTCACTGAGTTTGAATAGCTTTTCGAACATTATCGAATCCTATAAGGGTAAAAAGTAAACGGTTGCGTAATCGATTGGCTGTGGATTATAAAGTTATCAAATAACAAATTCCAGATAGAATTAAGGCTCTAATCGATATTTATCAGAATGCCGTATGAAACAAAGCGATTAAAAATGAAGATACCATCGATAAATAACCATTAAAAACAAACAATTAACAACAATAGACTCACTAAAACTAGTTGGTTGTTTTTTCTACCATCGGTTATTTTCATTGATAATCTAGCCAGTAAATTCTGAATTCAAACTCACAATAGTTATGTATTTTTCAACAGGATCAGTAATAAGGCGCAAATTGATATTTCGGCGTTTAAAAAACAACCACGCAGAACAGCAAGGAAAGTGACAAGCGAAAGCGGTTTGGAAAAGTAGCAGGCAAAAAAAACGCCACTCAAAACTGAGTGGCGGTAGAATCTGTCAACCAAAAGGGCTGTAAAAGAATTCCAATATATAGGGGTGAACAAAACTGTTCGAGTTACATGCTTACGGTATTAGTAACCAAAGCTTGTAGGGTATGCAAAGTTGCTAGTGTAAACAGAGCTGTTAAGCCAGAACATTGCAGATGGTAAACCTTTCATAACTATCACCTTAATAAATCAATAAAAAACAAATTTGATTTCTCGGTTCCTTGGAGGCGATAAAACGGACTCATCCTTTGAGCATTTACTCTTCGTCTCAGAAGTTGGTTATTAATATACCCCAAAGAAAAAAGATTACAAGTATTTTTTGCTATACGTCACACTTTTGGCTACTTATGGTTATTTTGCAAACTTATTCTTGTAATTAAATTACAAAAAAGAATTAAACAAACGTTTGCCCGTGTCATTTATAAGCATCAAAGCGCTTAATCATGATCAGATGGACAAGATCGCTTTCAAAATTTGAGCTATTTGAGGTTTAGAACCGCTACTCGTCAAAACACTCTAGTGGTATGCTGTTGCCATCAAAACAGACCCATATTTTAGATTTTTGTTCTAAGTTTTCACCTATAAAAACCCTAAATATATGGTTATCAAATAAAAAAGGAGTCATCCGTGTCTGAATTCCATTCTGAGATCAGTAAATTATCCCCTGCCCCTATTTGGCAGTTCTTCGATAAGATTTGCTCAATCCCACACCCTTCAAAGCATGAACAAGAGCTTGCTCAATACATTATTGCTTGGGCAACAGAGCAAGGCCTAGATGTACGTCGTGACCCAACGGGCAACGTATTCATCAAGAAGCCAGCAACGCCGGGTATGGAAAACAAAAAAGGTGTGGTGCTACAAGCTCACATCGATATGGTTCCACAAAAGAACGAAGACACCGTTCATGACTTCGCTAAAGATCCAATCCAACCATACATCGATGGTGAGTGGGTTACAGCAAAAGGGACAACGCTTGGCGCTGATAACGGCATGGGCATGGCTTCTTGCCTAGCGGTTCTTGCTTCAAACGAAATCCAGCACGGCCCTATCGAAGTTCTACTAACAGTAGATGAAGAAGCAGGCATGACTGGTGCTTTCGGTCTTGAAGCGGGTTGGTTAGAAGGCGATATCCTTCTTAACACCGATTCAGAGCAAGAAGGCGAAGTGTACATGGGTTGTGCTGGCGGTATCGACGGCGCAATGACATTTGAAGTTGCTCGTAATGCGATTCCAGCTGACTTCGTAACACGTAAGCTAACGCTAAAAGGCCTAAAAGGCGGTCACTCTGGTTGTGACATCCACACAGGTCGTGCAAACGCAAACAAACTGCTTGCTCGCTTCCTAGCGGGTCACGCAAAAGAGCTAGACCTTCGCATCGTCGAATTCAAAGGTGGTAGCCTTCGTAACGCGATCCCTCGTGAAGGTTTCGTAACGGTTGCTGTTCCTGCGGCAAACCAAGAAAAACTGGCTTCACTATACAACTACTACACTGAGCTGCTTTCAACAGAGCTAGGTAAAGTAGAAGACAGCATCGTGACTTTCAATGAAGAAGCTTCTGTAGAAATGGGCGCACTTGCGTCAGCAGACCAAGCTCGCTTTATCGCGGCACTTAACGCATGTCCAAACGGCGTGATTCGTATGAGTGACGAGATTGAAGGTGTTGTGGAAACGTCTCTAAACGTAGGTGTTATCACAACAGAAGAGAACTCAATCACAGTACTTTGCCTGATCCGCTCTCTTATCGATTCAGGTCGTAGCCAAGTAGAAAGCATGCTTCACTCTGTTGCTGAACTAGCAGGCGCTAACATCGCGTTCTCTGGTGCTTACCCAGGTTGGAAACCAGACGCAGATTCAGAAATCATGCATATCTTCCGTGACATGTACGAAGGTATCTACGGTCACAAGCCAAACATCATGGTTATCCATGCTGGTCTTGAGTGTGGTCTATTCAAAGAACCTTACCCGAACATGGATATGGTTTCTTTCGGCCCAACCATCAAGTTTCCGCACTCTCCTGATGAGAAAGTGAAGATCGACACCGTTGAGCTATTCTGGAACCAAATGGTTGCATTGCTTGAAGCGATCCCAGAAAAAGCTTAATTCGATAAGCTATGTTTGTTCAGTAAATGGTGTTTTACAGTAAACACCGTTTATCTGAGACAAAATAAAACAGGTACTCAATGAGTACCTGTTTTTGTATCTAATCTTTGTAGCTACTACTTGTGACTAAATAAACAATTAAGCGCGTGAAGCCGCGTAGCTTTCTAGCTCATCAATTGAAGTTTGTGCCACAACTTCGCCATCGATGAAGTACGTCACCATCTCGCCATCACGAACACCGATTAACGTCGCACGCTCACCAGACTGGTAAGTAATGTCCATTTGGATCGTGTTTTCATCAATCTGCTGCATTTGACCTTTTTCGATCACATCTGCACTCGTGATAGGACCCACTGGCGCTTCCGTTAGAGACGGATCAAGTTGGTGGTTGATGTCTAGGTAAGTATCAGTCTTTGTATCAAAGATGTGCGGAGAACCAGTTAGTGGGTTGCTACCAGTCCAGAACTCTAGTGAGTTGAATACTAGGTAATCGGCAGCAACTGTTAGACCGTATGCAGGTGCAAGTAGCATGTTCAAACCACCACGAGCGTAACGGTTATCAACAGCCTTGATGTTGAACTTCATTAGGTAACCCGTTACTGCGTTGCTACCAACACAGCCAGATAAAGCAACAGATACCACCGCTAGTGCAACGACTTTTGAAATTGTTTTTTTCATTTTGATCTCAATATTTGAATTTGGCCGCCAAAAAATGGCGGTGGATAATACCAACGAACTGAATGACAAATATCAGCTCTAAGTTAATGTATTGTCAGAAAATTCAAAATTTTAAACACCCTTCAATTAGCCAGATAAAAAACTGAAACCAATTCAGAAGCCCCTTCATAAAAAACTTTTGTCGTCACCGTAAAGCGATTGATTCGTACTAAAAATCAACGATTGCTACATTCCGTGTTAACGAATTATCACCATGTTGAGAACAACCTAAATGGCAAGACTAAAACCTAATCAACCATTCGAATTACTTGGTTATACTGTTCAGCCAGGACAACGAAAAGAGATTGAACTACAGGCAGCTCAGCTTTACACGCACTCTCCACTTTCGATCCCGATTGAGATCATCCACGGTCGCCAAGCAGGCCCAACACTAATGGTAAACGCTGCTATTCACGGTGATGAGCTAAACGGTGTTGAGATTGCACGACAGTTAACTAACGCAATAGAACCTAATAAACTGAAAGGTACATTAATTGTTGTGCCGATCGTAAACGTATTTGGCTTCATTCATAAATCTCGTTACTTACCAGACCGTCGCGACCTAAACCGTTGCTTCCCAGGTAGTGAGAAAGGCTCATTGACATCACGCATCGCTTACACCTTCTTCGAAAACGTAGCAAAGCACTGTGATTACATTCTGGATCTACACACGGGCGCGATTCACCGTACCAATCTGCCACAGATTCGTGCAAACCTATCGAACCCTGAGACACTGCGCATCGCAAAAGCGTTCGCAACACCCGTGATTATTGATTCTCCACTGCGCGACGGTTCACTGCGTAGCGAAGCGGAAAAACTGGGTATTCCTGTATTAACTTACGAAGGTGGTGAAGCGCTGCGTTTTGATCACCTCGCGATTCGTGCGGGTTACCTTGGCGTGCATCAAGTGATGAAAGAAATCGGCATGCTGCGCCCTAACCGTAAGAAGTTACCAGAGCCAGTATTGAGTAAATCCACCAGCTGGATCCGCGCTGAATCAGACGGTATTTTGCGTAACATGGTAAGACTTGGCGAACAGGTTGAAGCAGGACAAACCCTTGCTTACATCAGCTCTCCATTGGGTCACCAAGAAGGCCAAGTGATCACAACCAAAGGCGGTATCGTGATTGGTCAGCAAACTCTGCCTTTGGTCAACGAAGGTGATGCTGTGTTCCACATCGCTTACTTCAAGCAAGACGATGAAGAAGTAGGACAATCAGTAGAAAGCTACATTGAAGAAGTGGCAGAAGACGATTGGCTAACTGCACTGAATAACTGATCAGACAATGCTTAACAGTTTAAGAGCTCGACGTTAAAAGCGAGAAGCCAAACCGAGCTCTTAAACACAATAAAACAGAACTCCACAAACTAAAAAGCCCCAATACACTTTTAACTATAAAGAAAAAAGTTGTATCGGGGCTTTTTTTTCACAAATCCCTTATCTTAAAATTAAGGGATCTATAAATTAGTCATGCACTGAATTATTCAGCGTCTTGTTGCTCTTCTGCACGAGCTTTAGCGCGCGCTTCACGTGCTTGCTCAGCTTTAAGCTCTTTAGTGTGACGTAGTTCGTCACGCTCTTTACGCTGCTCTGATTTACGCTCGTTACGTTCAGCTTGGTTAGCGATGAAAGATGCTAGCTCTTTCTCTGCCCACTCTTGTGCTAGAGCTTCAGTTTCGAAACCAGACTCACGCTTAGATACTGTAGTGCTGCGAGACGTTACTTGACGAGTAATCTCTGCACACCAACCGTTGCGTTTTTCTGTAAGGCGGATATCAAATTTTTTGTTCTTAGACATGTTCTATTTTTTCCTAAGGGAGATCATTAAGGGATCGGTCAACTTTGATAACTCCATCTAAGTGAGCATCTTTTAACACCATCCCTTGGTAAGCGCGGTATTAGAGCACAAATCAATGAATATTGCTGCAAATATTTGCAGCGGATCACACTCCAATGCTGCAAATCGTTTGCGACTGATTTCAATAGGTTCATAACTCTCGGTTCACCATCAACCTTCTGTCCTATTTTATCGACAACAATGAAATGAACTATGCTCAAACAGAGATAAATGAAAGAGATACCTGCTTGCTCAGGTTTATAGACTCTACTGTCTCACCTACTCCGCTCATAATTAAAATAGCTAAGGAGTTGCTATGGATAGCTTCATCAAAAATTTACCTAAAGTTGAGCTGCACTTACATATAGAAGGCACATTAGAGCCAGAGCTGATGTTCCAACTCGCCAAGCGTAATAACCTGTCGATTCCCTTTGAGACCCCAGACCAAGTTCGAGACGCGTACCAGTTCCACAATCTTCAATCCTTTCTCGATATCTATTACCAAGGTGCAAACGTACTGATTCATGAACAAGATTTCTACGACCTGACGTGGGCTTATCTGTTGAAGTGTCAGCAAGATAATGTGGTTCATACTGAGATCTTCTTCGACCCTCAGACTCACACTGAACGCGGCATTGACTTTGAAGTCATCGTTGGCGGAATTACTCGAGCTTTGAATCAAGTGGAGCAAGAGCTTGGTATCAGCAGCCAACTGATCATGTGCTTTCTGCGTCATCTCGATGAAGACAGCGCTTTTGAAACACTCAAACAAGCCCTTCCTTATAAAGATAAGATCATTGCCGTTGGGTTAGATTCATCAGAACAGGGCAATCCGCCAGAGAAGTTTAAACATGTATTCCAAGAAGCGATCAACCAAGGCTTTCTGACTGTCGCGCACGCCGGAGAAGAAGGCCCAGCACAAAATATTATCGACGCAGTGAGCTTGTTAGGCATTACCCGAATTGATCATGGCGTTCGCTGTGTAGAAGATGAGGATCTGATGGAACAGCTAATAGCAAAACGCACACCTCTAACAGTCTGCCCGCTGTCGAATACCAAGCTCAAGGTGTTTGAGACCATGCAAGAGCACAACATCGTCGAGTTGCTGAGAAAAGGGCTGTGCGTCACCATCAATTCCGATGATCCGGCTTACTTCGGCGGCTATATGAATGATAACTTCCTCGCCGTCGCCAATGCTCACCCAGTGACCAAAAACGAATTGGCGCAGTTCAGTATTAATGCCATCGAAGCCAGTTTTATCTCGCCTCACGCCAAGGAAGATCTCATCACACAGGTACGCCAATACCTTGCTGCGAGTACTTAATGAGTTATCAAGATCAAAAAGGGAAGCTCTGAGCTTCCCTATCTATATCAATAGATTACTAATTGGCTTAGCCCGGGTGACCATCCACTCTTGGCGTTAACAGCATCATCCCAAATTTCCAGATAAATAGACCGAACGCTAACGTCCATAAACCCGCGCTGATATTGACCATCTCAAATAAATACGCCGGGAAGAATGTCACACCTAAACTACGAACGAGTGCCGCGATAAATATAGCCGAGAACGCCAAAGCCATACTTGGCCCTTTATAGATAGCACGGCCAGTATGTCCCATTGTCACGCGCGTGATCATCGCCAGAATTAACCCACTCAAACCGCCAATCGCAAACAGGTGCAGCATGTTATAGCTCGCGAACGGGTTATCTAGCAAACCGCGTAACAGCAAGCTGAGAGGGATACATAGGTAAGCCGCATGCAGCGACCACACCAAGGGTTCTGATAGTGTTGTCCAAGGCTTCCAGCGGATAAAGCGCACCAACTGTGTCACACCTGCAAATACCATCAACTCATTGCCGACTTGAGCAAAGGTCAATGGGAAGAAGCTCAACACAAATAAGCCAACCAAAGGTAGATTGGCTAACCATTCCAACCAAACCAAGGGCTGCGCTTTTTCGAAATCAAAACGACGCGCTGTAAAGAATGGGAGCACTCGCCCACCCATCACTGATAACAGCAAGGTAAACCACCACAACATAGCCTGCCAAACTGCAGACGATGGGAATGGAGGCATGCCCTTAATGGTCGCGTAACTAGCAAAGTTCGCCACGATAGCCAATATAAACAGCGGCACAAAAAACAGGTTCTTCCAGCCTTTCGACTTCACGACTCGGAAGCCAATTTCGTAAGCGGCGAAGATTAAGAACAGCGCCTCAACCGACGAGATAAGCCATAACGGTGCGGGGGTCCAAAACAGAATACGAGGTGCGATCCATAAACCAACCAAGGCTGCCAATCGATAGTGCTTGGTGCCATTGACACCCGTCCAGGTTTGCACGGCAGTGAGCACAAAGCCGACCACTATCGCCATTGAGAAACCAAACAGCATTTCATGTACGTGCCACCAAAGCGCCGGTACTTTTAGCATTTCAGGCTGACCGTTTTGGAACATGATGACCCAAGCTACAATCGCAATCACGGCATAGAGACTGCCTAAAAAGAAGAAAGGTCGAAAGCCTAAACGCAGGTAGGCTGGAATCGCGTCTTCTACACTTTTATCTGTGATATTTAACAAACTCGCTCCTAATTCTCAGATAAGCGGCCAAGGTATTACCTAAACCAAATTTTGTATGCATCAAATCCGATGCAATATGCAGATAACACTGCATGAAACGCGCCAATTAGATAAAACCAGTAAAAACAGCGACTCACGAGATTCACTAGCCAATAAACAAGTCAAAAAAACACAACAAAAAGAGTCATAAAGACATATAGATGTATAAATAGAAACTTACTGACTTTTGGTATCTCGCCACATATAGTAAGACTAGACTTAAATGGAACAACTCAGACAAGGAATGCGATGTATATTTTTGGTTATGGCAGTTTAATCAACTCATCTTCACGCCAGCTTACCGGTCAGACAGGGCAAGCGATCCCTGCGATTGTTCATGGCTTAATTCGCCATTGGAGCAAGATCGATGACAGCTATGTGTTATCACCTTTGATCGTCAATCTCGGCGAGGGACAAGTGAATGGTGTGTTGCTTGAGGTGGATGATATTGCACTGGCTGAGTTTGATCGCCGTGAGCGTGGTTATCACCGTATCGAATTAAAGGCCTCTCAGATAGAAAGCCAAGATGAATTCAAACAGGATCAACCGATCTGGGTTTACATCAAAGACGAGATTGAAGCACCTTGCGAAAACAGCCCTATCGTTCAAACCTACGTCGATACTGTATTAGCAGGATGTTTAGAGGTGTCTGAAAGCTTTGCGGCGCACTTCGTTAAACACACACAAGGTTGGCATCACCCATTAGAAAATGATCGCCACCAGCCTAAATACGGCAACCTTGCTGGGGTTTCCGATCACCATCACAGTGTGATTGATGGCTTGATACTAACTGTACGCAGCTAGTTGATTTAGGTTGGTGAACACATTGACTCACCAACCTAAAGTGAGCTTAAACGACACGAATACCTGCTGGCATCGCACGTTCAGGTGTTAGCAATACACTTTCAGATTCATCTTCCGTTTCTGCACAAAGCAACATGCACTCAGAAGTGTGGCCTCTCATCTTCGCCTTCGCTAGATTGCACAAAACAACAACCTGCTTACCCATCAACTCTTCTTCTGTGTAGTAAGGGACTAGGCTGGTCACCGTTTGCAGTGTCTTGTCACCAACATCCACTTGCACTATGTAAAGCTTGTCGGCGTTTTCATGACGCACAATCTCAATGATCTTACCTACACGCATTTCTAACTTAGCAAAGTCACCATAAGAGACAGTATCCATTTCTCACTTC
Organism: Vibrio sp. ZF57; assembly: GCF_001691235.1. Lineage (NCBI taxonomy): Bacteria > Pseudomonadati > Pseudomonadota > Gammaproteobacteria > Vibrionales > Vibrionaceae > Vibrio > Vibrio sp. ZF57. The sequence goes on from NZ_MAKD01000056.1 coordinate 112,939, forward strand.
CTATATTGGTTTATTTTTACTCATTAAATCATTTACTAAAATTGAGTAAAATGTAAATGTTTACACTAGCATTAAGCCTAATAATTACAAGCGGTAAAGATCTCATTACTGGAAGTAAAATGAGAGTTTCGTTGCCTTACTATCATTGTCGGTGTTAAATAGATGAAGCAATGTATAGAGGTTAAAAATGGCAACAATTAAAGATGTAGCAAAGGAAGCTGGTGTTTCTGTTGCAACCGTATCTCGAGTGATCAACAAGTCTCCCAAGGCGAGTGCAAGCTCGGTAGAGTCTGTAACGAAAGCGATGTCTAAACTCGGCTATCGACCGAATGCCAATGCTCGAGCGCTGGTAAGCCAAAGCACGAACACTGTTGGTGTATTGGTCGGTGACATCTCCGATCCCTTTTTTGGCACGCTGGTTAAGGCTGTCGACAATGTCGCTCGTGAGAACGGAAAACATATCCTTGTCGGTAATGGCTCGCACGTTCGTGAAGAAGAGAGACAAGCGATTGAATTGCTGATTAACAGCCGTTGTGACGCCCTGGTGATCCACTCTAAAGGCCTCACCGACGAAGAACTGATTGCCTATGCAAAAGAGGTCAAAGGCTTAGTACTGATCAACCGTTATATTGCTGAGATTGCCAACCGCTGTATTTTCTTAGACAACAAAAAAGGTGCGTATCTTGCGACGGAATATCTGATCCGCCATGGCCATAAGAACATTGCCTGTATCGCCTCATCGCATAGCATTGAAGATGCCGATGAGCGTATCCAAGGTTACTTAGCGGCACTCTCAGATTACAAAATAGCGCTCTCTGACAGCTATATTGAATACTCAGCGCCGACCAGTGACGGTGGCGAATACGCCATGACTAACCTTCTGACTAAATCACTGCCAATCACTGGCATTGTGGCGTACAACGATTACATGGCAGCAGGTGCTTTGTCTGTCCTTGATGAAAACGGTATTCAAGCGCCGGACAAAATGTCGATCATCGGTTTCGATGATGGTTTGATTGCCCGCTATGTTAATCCAAAGCTCACCACTATTCGCTACCCGATTCAGATGATGGCAGAGAAAGCGACACGACTCGCGTTGCACTTAGCCAAAGGTGAAAACACCTCAACTGAACCAATGATGTTCTCTCCAACTCTGGTACGCCGTAATTCGGTAGAGAAAGTCTAGGTTCTGGTCGACTCATCAAGCAATAAACAAAAAAAAGCCCTAACAGAATCGCTTCTGTTAGGGCTTTCCTACCTTACTCAGATACTCAACAATCGCGCTTAATAAACCGCACTCTTGTTGAGCGCCACTTTTGCTCATCCCCCAAGAACAACGCGATAATTCACATCGTCCTATTCACAAACAAAAGATATTGACGTAACCGCTTTGAGCTAGAGCGTACTAGTTTGAAGAATCCCCCGAAAATTCAAACTGGTAACAGGTACTGTAGTTATATTCTTGTTCAGGCTTGAGAATACAACTGTCCTGCTTCCACTCTGGGTGGTTAGGAGAGTCAGGTAAGAACTGGGTTTCTAGCGCCAAACCAGCGTAGTCTTCATAGCTGCCACCACTTCGGTTTGGTGTGCCACCAAGCCAGTTTCCGGTGTATAGCTGCATCGCAGGTTTGGTTGAAAATACTTTTAGTGTGACGAGCGCATCCGGTGAGGTTACGGTCGCGGCGCATTGAGTGCGTTTGCAGCCATCAGCCAATAAGAAAGAGTGGTCGTAACCCTTTGCTGCTTTCTGCTGTTCATCGCCCAACAAACGCTCTGAGATCATCATAGGCTGATTGAAGTCAAAGCTGGTCGATTTCACTGATTTAAGGTTACCTAACGGAATACCCACCGAATTGGTCGGTAAGAACTGATTAGCATTGATACTGACAATGTGTGACAAACAATCGTGTCCAGCTTCAGCGCCAAGTAGATTGAAGTACGCATGATTCGTTAGGTTGACTACAGTCGGCTTGTCTGTGGTTGCAGAGTAATTAATGGACACTCGATTGTCTTCGGTGATGTCATAACGTACCGACACATTCAAATTCCCCGGGAATCCTTGGTCGCCATCAGCAGACTCTAGACTGAACACCACTGACGTTTCGGTTTGCTCGGCAATATTCCAACGGCGTTTATCAAATCCGTTCGGGCCACCATGTAAGGTATTGCCCGCTTGGTTGGTTTCCAGCTTGTAATTCTGACCATCAATTTTGAAACGACCATTAGCAATGCGGTTAGCATAACGGCCAACGGTTGTGCCCATATAGCTGGCTTGTTTATCGAAGTTCTCCATTGAGTTAACACCCAACAACACTTCTCTTTTGTTTCCCTTTACTGGCAGGATACAGCTCAACCATGTTGCACCAATATCCATGAATGTCACTTGAATGCCATGCGTATTTGATAGCGTCACTAACTGAGCGGGTTGGCCATCATAGGCTGGAGTCTGCGCCATGGATTGATGCAGGTTTTGCTCTTGTGTCATTCTAAATTCCTTCTAGTGCCAGTAAAAAGCCTCTACCTGAAGTAAAGGCTTTAGCATTTGGCCTACCATGATCTTTTTACTTGGTAAGCTCTATATTAAGTCTCGAAGCCGTTAGATTACTTCAACTAAGCCTGCTCCGTCTTTCGCTTGGCACACATAAATAGATTCTTTTAGCCCCGTCGCCGCTTGATATTTCTGTTCAACGGTTGTTTTGATTTCATCAACCAATGCAGGTGGAACCAATGCCACAATACAACCACCGAAACCACCGCCAGTCATACGCACGCCACCTTGTTCACCGATCACTTCTTTGACCATATCAACCAGCGCATCAATCTCTTTCACCGTGATTTCAAAATCATCACGCATTGATGCATGCGATTCAGCCATCAACTCGCCCATACGCTTCATATCATGAGTGCGTAGAGCTTGAGCCGCTTCAACAGTACGGTCATTTTCAGTAATCACGTGACGAGCACGTTTCGCGACCATTTCATCCAATTCAGACTCTTTCGCTTTGAATTGTTCAATGGTCACATCACGAAGTGCCGGAACACCAAAGATGCGCGCCGCTTCTTCACACTGTTCACGACGTGTGTTGTATTCGCTGTCGACTAAGCCGCGTTTCTTGTTTGAGTTAATGATAACCACTGCCATATCTTCTGGCATTGAAACCGCTTGAGTTTCTAGGCTACGGCAATCCAAAAGCATCGCGTGATTCGCTTGACCTTCCGCCGAGATCATTTGATCCATAATGCCGCAGTTACAGCCAACGAACTCGTTCTCTGCTTGCTGGCCGTTCAATGCTACTTCCGCTTGAGTGATCTCTAAGTTGTAAAGCACCTTAAATGTCTGACCAATCACCACTTCAAGTGCCGCAGAAGAACTTAAACCTGCACCTTGAGGTACGTTACCCGTTACAGATATGTCTGCACCTGTAAATTCAAAGCCGCGACCTTTTAAGCACTTCACCACACCACGAATGTAGTTCGCCCACATTTTGTCTTGTTGGAAGGTGATCTCTTGAGTTAAATCGAACTCATCGACTGCATTACCGTAGTCCACTGATACTACACGTACCATGTTGTCGTCACGTTTAGCCGCTGCCACTACCGTTTGATAGTTAATGGCACACGGTAGAACAAAACCATCGTTGTAGTCGGTGTGCTCGCCGATCAGGTTCACACGACCTGGCGCTTGGATAATATGGGTCGCTTGGTAACCAAGGACTTGCTCAAAAGATGCTTTCACGTTTTGGATTAGGTCAGACATAAGTAAACTCTCTGGTTAAACTCTTTGTTCAATTGGTTATGGCCCTTCACGGCACCACTTTAATTCTTTTAGATTCCCTATATCGTTCGTCTCTCACGGTAGGGAATGACAACATCAGCGACTAAACTTCTATACTTCTATACTTCTATACTTCTATGCTTCTAAGCTTCTAAGCTCTTAAACTTATGGGCTTCTCACCTGTCGTCATTCCAGAATCGAGGGACGAGATATCAGGAATCTCACTCGTTATCTACGAAACAGGCTATTCCTGATCTTTATAGTGAACGTCACTCAAATCACGAAGACGCTGCGCCGCTTGTTCTGCTGTTAAATCACGCTGAGACTCAGCCAACATTTCGTAGCCGACCATGAACTTACGAACCGATGCGCTGCGTAGTAGCGGCGGGTAGAACAATGCATGCAGTTGCCAGTGATCGATGTCCGTACCTTCTTCGAAGAACGGCGCATAGTGCCAGCCCATTGAGTAAGGGAATGAGCACTGGAACAAGTTGTCGTAACGACTAGTCAGCTTCTTAATCGCAAGCGCTAGATCATCACGTTGTTCGTCAGTCAGTTCGCTCATACGGCGGATGTGTGTTTTTGGTAGCAACATGGTTTCAAATGGCCACGCAGCCCAATAAGGCACCACAGCGATCCAATGTTCAGTTTCAACCACAGTGCGAGAACCGTCTTTCATTTCAGATTCAACGTAATCCACTAAAAGATTAGAACCTTGTTGTTCAAAGTACTCTTTTAACAGTTTCTCTTTGCGTTCAATCTCGTTGGGCAAAAAGCTGTTTGCCCAGATCTGACCGTGTGGGTGTGGCTGAGAACAGCCCATGGTCTCGCCTTTGTTTTCAAACGCTTGAACCCATAGGTAGTCTTTACCTAGCTCTTCAATCTGTTCATTCCATGTGTCGATAACACCGCGAATCTTGTTTACTGGTAACTCTGGCAGCGTTTTGCTGTGGTCCGGAGAAAAACAGATCACGCGGCTCAACCCGCGAACACCTTGAGTCTTGAATAGAGGGTTTTCAGACTCTGGAGCGTCAGGCGAATCGGGCATCAAGGCCGCGAAATCATTACTGAATACGTAAGTGCCGTCGTAATCTGGGTTTTCGTCGCCCGAGATACGCGTATTGGTTGGGCACAAGAAACACTCTTTCTCGTACGCAGGAAGCTGCGCGGTCGATGGTTTTTCATCTTGGCCACTCCAAGGACGTTTTGCTCGGTGCGGTGATACTAAGATCCACTGACCCGTTAATGGGTTATAACGACGATGCGGGTGGTCTACTGGGTTAAATTCAACTTTTGACATGTTTAGATTGCTCTCAAATTTTGTGTCTTGGTCAATTCACCAAGATGAATAATTCTTCTACAAGGAGATTCCCTATCACGCTCGTGCCTCGCTGTAGGGAATGACGTGTAATCTCATGTGCTAGTGATACAACGGCTATCGCTTCATATCCTTATGCTCATCCGTCATTCCAGAATCGAGGTACGAGATATCTGGAATCTCTCTTTTCTTATCTCTGCATTCCCCAATGAAATTGGAGTTGCAGCTAGGCAGCAAGCTTTCCAATATCCATGAGCATAGATCTTCTATGTGATTGGAATTGGTGAGCGCAGCTAACAACGCTGCGGCTTCAATTACGAAGGGGAATAACCGTTAGGATTGTTCGACTGCCACTTCCATGTATCCGCCGTCATCTCCATCACGCTACGCGTCGCCTTCCAGCCAAGCTCGCGCTCTGCTTTTTCAGTGCTTGCCCAACATTCGGCAATGTCACCTGCGCGGCGTGGGCAAAGTTCATAAGGAACCGGTTTGCCCGATGCTTGTGCGAAGGCTTCAACCATCTCGAGTACACTTGAGCCTTTGCCCGTACCTAGGTTGTAAATGTGTAAGCCCGCTTTCTCGCCAACCACTTTTAGTGCTGCGACGTGACCGTCGGCTAAATCCATTACATGAATATAGTCACGAACGCCTGTGCCATCGACTGTTGGGTAATCGTTTCCAAAAACAGCCAGTTTTTCACGGCGACCGACGGCTACTTGAGCAATAAACGGCATTAAATTATTTGGGATACCTTGTGGGTCTTCACCCATAGTGCCCGATGGATGTGCGCCAACTGGATTGAAGTAACGCAGTAAAGTGACGCTCCAGTCGTTCTCCGCGTTGAACAGATCGCTCAAGCACTCTTCCACCATATATTTGCTGCGACCATAAGGGTTAGTTGTCGCGCCAGTTGGTGAAGTTTCAGTAATCGGCACTACTTCTGGATCACCGTAAACGGTAGCCGAAGAACTAAATACGATGCTTTTCACGCCCGCTTTCTTCATGCTTCGAGCTAACACTAGTGAACCATTAACGTTGTTATCGTAGTACTCCAAAGGCTTAGACACCGACTCCCCAACCGCTTTCAGGCCAGCAAAGTGAATCACGGCTTGGATATCGTTTTCTGAAAACACACTATCTAGAAAAGATTGATCACGAATGTCGCCAAGATAAAAAGTTGGTCGCTTACCGGTCAATGATTCGATTCGCTCCAGTACTAGCTCTTTGCTATTGCAAAGGTTATCAACAATGATTGGCTCCATACCCGCCTGTATCATTTGAATACATGTATGACTTCCGATGTAACCCATGCCGCCCGTAACCAGTACTTTCACAATCAACCTCTCTTTGTCGTCATTCTTGGACTAACTCGAACTGACATTCAGCTCAGTAGCACCGTATGCCAGAAATAGTAGCAGCCATTTTGACTATAATTCTGTGATCAAAACCACGAAGTGTAAACGTTTACACTAACTCATATCATTGTTACTGAACGTGACATAGGGAGAACCTATAAACAAACACATCTAATTCATTGAATTCTAATAAGATAATTATAGATAGTTAGATTTGAGACATCATAGAGGAGTTGAGCATTTATTTTACTAAAAGTTAATGCAATGACGTCCAGTTTGATTACAATAGGTCTGTAGAATAAAGAGGTGCATTGCTTTTTTACTAAATACCAATTTCAAAGCAGCGCAATGTTCCAATAACAGGAAGTGAGTATGGCAACGTTAAAAGATATCGCGACTGAAGCACATGTTTCATTGGCTACAGTTTCAAGGGTTCTCAATGAAGATCCAACATTAAGCGTCAAGGAAGAGACCAAAAGGCGTATCTTTGAAATTGCAGAGAAGTTGGAATACAAAACCAGCAGCTCACGAAAAGCCGTTAGCAGTAAAAAACAAAATCATCACTTCCTTGCTCTGTATAACTACAAGCAAGAAGCTGAAGTGAATGACCCTTACTATCTATCGATTCGCCACGGGATTGAAACCCAATGTGACAAGATGGAAGTTAAACTAACCAACTGTTATGAAAGTAAAATACACGTAAATTCAGCGCCTATCACTGGTGTATTGTTGGTGGGAAGAATGACACCGGAGGTTATCGAACAAGCCAAAAAGCTAAGCGATAATATCTGTTATGTCGATTTCACTGATCACTCTGAACCTTATGACTCTGTCGATATCGACCTGGCTTTGATCAGCAAAGAGATCACCAACTTCTTTATCAACCAAGGCTATCAACGCATTGGTTTTATTGGCGGACAAGATAACGTCAACACTCCTGATATTCGCGAAGTCGCCTTTGCTGAATACGGTAGCCTTAAGAATGTTGTCAGTGAGCAAGACATCTACCGTGGTGACTTCTCTAGCTCATCAGGTTACAAGCTTGCAAAACAGATGCTCGCGACGGGCGACTACCCTAAAGCCATGTTTATTGCGTCAGATTCCATCGCAATTGGCGTTTTACGAGCAGTTCATGAGCACGGATTAAACATCCCTGAAGATATTGCGCTGATCAGTGTAAACGACATCCCAACAGCTAAATTTACCTTCCCATCTTTATCAACTGTTCGTATTCACTCTGAACTGATGGGAATTCAAGGCGTTAATCTGCTGATTGAGAAAGTACGCGACGGCCGAACCATCCCACTACGTGTCTATGTACCAAGCAAACTCAAGCTACGCGATACAACAAAATAATTAAATATATCAAATAGATAAATTAAGGCTACCTTTGTTGAAGGTGGCCTTTTTTGTGCCCGTCACATACATCAATCTCCACGTATCCCCCTCTTTAATCTGCTACATAAATCAGCCAATAGCATTCTTTTAAGTGGATCACACAGCACCGTAAAAAGACCATAAAAAACGTGATGAAGTTAAAGTAAAACGTTTTCACCATTTTCATTTAGTAAAACTTTTACTAATAATTACCTCAATCCAAAAATACTCGTATTCACTACGACCCAATTACGCATAAGAACGTCGGTCAGCAAACTGCATTCAGACCGAGAGAGAGGCAACGTGAACAACTGGGAAAACTTCCTGAACTTACATGAGAACCGTATGGCACCACGTGCTTACTTCTTCTCATACGCATCAGAAAAAACCGCTAAAACATTTCAACGTGAACTAAGCAGCCACTTCCAACTACTAAGTGGTCAATGGAATTTCAGCTACTTCACTAACCCGCTCTTGGTTCCTGAAGAGTTTTACTCTCAAGAGATGAGCGATTGGGGCCACATTACGGTGCCAAATATGTGGCAGATGGAAGGCCACGGCGATCTTCAGTACACAGATGAAGGTTTCCCATTCCCAATTGATGTGCCTTTCGTACCATCAGACAACCCAACCGGCGCATACCAACGCTCTTTCTTCCTTGGCGAAAGCTGGGACGAGAAACAAACCATCATCAAATTTGATGGCGTTGAAACTTACTTCGAAGTTTACGTAAACGGCGAGTACGTGGGCTTCAGCAAAGGCAGCCGCCTAACCGCTGAGTTCGATATCTCTAGCCAGGTAAAAGCAGGCAACAACCTACTTTCTATTAGAGTGATGCAGTGGGCCGACTCTACCTACATTGAAGACCAAGACATGTGGTGGACGGGCGGTATCTTCCGTGATGTTTACCTTGTTGGTAAAGAACAACTTCACGTTCAAGACCTAATGGTTCGTACTGATTTTGACGACGCTTACCAAAGCGCTACTCTGTCGTGCAAAGTGGAACTAGAAAACCTAGCAGCAGCGGTAAACGCAACCCTTGAGTACGCATTGCTTGATGGCAGCCAAGTTATCTCGCAAGGCTCTGTAGATAGCTTAGCCGTCCCTAATCATAAGACTGGTGGCAATGTAGATACTCAATTCTCTATCGATGTCGTGAACCCTGTTCAATGGAACGCTGAAAACCCTTACCTATACCAACTGTTGCTTACGCTGAAAGACGCTGACGGCAAGGTGTTGGAAGTGATTCCACAACGCGTTGGTTTCCGTGATATTAAAGTTCGCGATGGTCTGTTCTACATCAACAACAAGTACGTGATGTTGCACGGTGTGAACCGTCACGACAACGACCACCAGAAAGGTCGTGCTGTGGGCATGGATCGCGTAGAAAAAGACTTAGTACTGATGAAGCAACACAACATCAACTCAGTACGTACAGCGCACTACCCGAACGACCCACGCTTCTACGAATTGTGTGACATCTACGGCCTATTCGTGATGGGCGAAACCGATGTTGAAACTCACGGCTTTGCTAACGTTGGCGACCTAAGCCGCATCACTAACGATGCCGCATGGGAAGCGGTGTTTGTTGAACGTATCGAACGTCATATCCACGCTCAGAAGAACCACCCTTCTATCATCATGTGGTCGCTAGGTAACGAGTCTGGTTACGGTTGCAACATCCGCTCTATGTACGATGCAGCAAAAGCAATTGATGACACGCGCCTGGTTCATTATGAAGAAGACCGTGATGCTGAAGTAGTCGACATCATTTCAACCATGTACTCACGTGCTCAACTGATGAATGCCTTCGGTGAATTCCCACACGAAAAACCACGCATCATCTGCGAATACGCACACGCAATGGGTAACGGCCCGGGTGGTTTAACTGAATACCAAAACGTGTTCTACAAGCATGACGCAATTCAAGGTCACTATGTTTGGGAATGGTGTGACCACGGCATTCTAGCGCGTGATGAAGCAGGCACAGAGTTCTACAAATACGGCGGTGACTACGGTGACTACCCGAACAACTACAACTTCTGCATGGACGGTTTGATCTACCCAGACCAAACGCCAGGCCCTGGCTTGAAAGAGTACAAGCAAGTGATTGCCCCAGTGAAGCTTCGCGATTTCGATGCACAAACGGGCACCTTCACGGTAGACAACAAACTTTGGTTCTCAAACATCGATGACTACACCATCACTGCGGAAATCCGTGCTGAAGGTGAAACCATTGCTGTGCAACACATCAAGATTGAAGAACTGGCAGAAAACTCGAGCCGTGAACTGACACTTAACTTGCCACAACTTGATGAGCGCGAAGTGTTTGTGAACTTTACCGTGCGCAAGGATTCTCGTACGCCTTACAGCGAAGCGAACCACGACATCGCGGTGTATCAATTCCAAGTGAAAGAGAACACAGCACAGCTAGAAGCCTTCACTAACAACAATGCGACAGCACTGAATGTGGAAGAGTCTCGTTTAGCTTACCTAATCAAAGGCCACAACTTCGCACTGAACTTCTCGAAAGTGAACGGCAAGCTGACGTCATGGTTGGTCAATGGCGAAGAGATGATTAAGTCAGAACCACGAATCAACTTCTTCAAGCCAATGATCGATAACCATAAACAAGAGCACGATGGTTACTGGGAGCCTGCACACTTGCAAATTATGCAGGAGCACTTCCGTAGCATTGACCTTGAATGCGTTAACGTTGAACAGGTAAATGGCAAGGTAGAGATCACCACCACCAGCATCATTGCTCCACCAGTATTCGATTTCGGCATGCGTTGTGAATATCGCTACCAAGTTAATGCTGAAGGCCAATTGAACGTTGAGCTAAGCGGCGAACGTTACGGGGAGTACCCTCATGTAATTCCTGTGATTGGTTTTGATATGGGCATCAACGGCGACTTCGACCAAGTCCAATATTACGGACGCGGCCCTGAAGAGAACTACCAAGACAGCAAGCAAGCCAACATGATTGATGTGTACCAATCAACCGTTGCAGACATGTTCGAGAACTACCCGTTCCCACAGAACAACGGCAACCGCCAACACGTTCGTTGGGCTGCGCTTTCAAGCCGCGCGGGTAATGGTATTGCAGTAAAACCACAGCAAGAAATCAACTTCAGCGCATGGTTCTACACCAACCAAAACCTGCACCAAGCACAACACACCATTGAGCTAGAGAAAAGCGGTTACATCACGTTAAACCTAGATCACCAAGTGATGGGCTTAGGCTCTAACTCTTGGGGCAGCGAAGTGCTCGATTCTTACCGCGTTTACATGGACGAGTTCCGCTACGGTTTAACTCTGATTCCATTCCAAGCAGGCGATTGCGATGCGCAGCACCTAATCAATCACAACTTTGGCGATGAGTTTTTTACGGTGAATGCACCAAAAGCTCAACCACAACTGAACGAGGCATAAGCGATGATCGTTTTAGAGAACTTAGAACAATTTAAAGTCGTCTACCGCGATGGTCGTAAATGGCAACGCTGTGTAGAAGCGATTGAAAACATCGGAAACATCAAAGATGGCGTGATGTATTCAATTGGTGATTCACTGGCTTACATGATTGAAGACGGTGTGGCTCGTAACACAGAAAACTTCACCGGTAATCGTCGTTACTTCGACGTGCACTACTACCTAGAAGGCCGTGAAACGGTTGAATTCGCAGCGAAATCAGAGCTAGAGCAGATCCAAGCTTATAGCGATGAAACCGACCGCGAACACCTAATGGGGAACGGTGAAACTCGTGAGCTAGCTGAAGGCCAAGTGGCGATCTTTGACAACAATCAGGCTTACCGTTTCCACGGTGATAACCGAGTTCGAAAAGTGGTACTGAAAGTGACCATTGAAGACGGTTACTTCCTCAATAAATAAACAATAACGCTATCTATTCAAAGTATGTATCGAGCCTTGCCGTTCAAGGCTCCAACATGCTGAACAAAGCCTCAATGCTTCCTCCCTACAAGGAAGCATTGAGAAATAACGACTATAATTACGTGATTCCTCGGAGGACACTATGTCTGAATCTGTACGCGGTAAGTTAGGCAAATTTGCCCTACTCTCCATGACATTTGCAGCGGTATTTAACGTTCGCAACATTGTAAACAACAACATCGAATTGGGATTGAGTTCAGCCCCTATCTTTTTGCTCGCTACCCTTATTTACTTCATTCCATTCGTGTTCATCATTGCTGAATTCGTATCTGCAAATAAAAATTCTGAGTCAGGCATGTATGACTGGCTTAAAAAACCACTAGGCTCAAAAGCAGCCTACCTAGGTTCCTTCCTATACTGGTTCGTAAACCTTTTCTGGTTTGTATCCCTGCTACCAAACGTAATCGCCTATGCGTCTTACGCGATGTTGGGCTATGAATACGCCTTCTCGCCAGTCGTCACATCGGCTATCTCGATTGCTCTGTTTGCTGCAGCAACTCACATCTCAACCAAAGGCGCGAGCTGGCTAGGTAAGATTGCCGAGATCGTGGCCTACGGTGTATTCGCTCTGTTTGCAATCTACGTTATCGGTGCACTAATGGCACTGGGCGGCAACCATGAACCAGTAGAACCAATCACGCTTGAAGCAATGACACCGACCATCAACTGGGCAACGCTAGGTATCATGTGTTGGATCTTCCAAGCAGCCGGTGGTGCAGAAACCGCAGCCGCTTACCTAAACGATGTTAAGGGCGGTCACAAGTCTTTCATCAAGGTTATCATTGGTGCAGGTATCGCAATCGGCGCAATGTACGCAGTGGGCTCTCTTCTAGTAAACGTATTCGTTGCTCGTGATGAACTGACCTACGCTGGCGGCATGGTTGAAATCTTCACAGGTATGGCGAACTACTTCGACATTTCACAATCTCTAACGGGTCGCTTCGTCGGTATTATCCTATTCGTTGCTATGTTCGGTTCGATGATGATGTGGACAGCAGCTCCAGTAAAAATTCACTTCTCTGAAATCCCTAAAGGTGTTTACGGCGAGAAGACAACAGAGCTTAACGAACACGGCGTGCCAGTACGTGCAGCTTGGTGGCAGTTCGCGTTTGTATTCGTGATGCTTGTGGTGAACGGCTTCGGCTCTGAATCTGTACAAGACATGATGAATACAGCAATCAATCTAACAGCAGGTACCGCAATGCTACCGCCAATCTTCATCATGGTGGCCTACTTTGTATTCCGCTTGAAACACGACGACACACCGCGTGATTTCCGCATGGGTACTCGAGTTCAAGGTATGGCAGTAGTATCGGTACTGATTGGTATCTTCATTGTGAGCATGACAGCATCGGCATTCCCGACAGGTGTTGACCTTGTTCAAGCCTTCTTCATCAACGTCTTCATGACAGCGGTATTCTCTGGTATCGCATGGTGGTGGATCTCTCGCTTTGAAAAGAAGCAAGCAGGTAAAGAAGCAAAGCTAGAAACGGCTAAGCAGTCGTAATCCAGAATCTATACATCTAGTTAAAAGCGCCTTAATTGGCGCTTTTTTTGTTTTAAATCAGATAATTAAAATAAAAACCCCAAAAATAAAACGGCGTTCCGTCAAGGTTTCAGTTCACGAAAAACACCAATTAATAGGTAATAAAACTCAAATAAAAACCTAGGTAAAACATTAACTAAATTTATTTACTCAAGGTCACATATTTGATCAATTTCGATTAACTTCCCGCCGCTTAATCTTTAATCTTCTTGCTGAAGAGACAAACTGATTCATATAAAGAAAGCGACAAAAAAGCCCCTACACGCCTTATAAATCGTCGCTCATGAAACAAGCAATCTCTTCAATGAACTTCTTAATCTTTAACTCTTTGTTTTGGTAATAAGTTTACTGAAATACCAAAGAAAAAAATCCCAAAGAAGTCCGATCGTAAATTTATAAAAACAACAATGAGCCAACCCTGACAAAACAAAGCGGGTGTTTGCCAAACCAACATAACAATAAAAGTGCGGCCTAGAGCTTCCCTCTCTAGGACCAAGTTATAACGATCATCAACGTGATTCACCGGAGAACATCATGTCCGAAAATAAACGCAGTACGATAGGCAAATTTGCCCTACTGTCTATGACCTTCGCGGCGGTATACAGCTTCAATAACATCATTAATAACAACATCGAGATCGGCCTTTCCTCGGCTCCGATGTTCTTTCTAGCAACCATCTTTTACTTTGTGCCATTTTGTTTGATCGTTGCAGAGTTTGTGTCACTGAATAAAGACTCTGAAGCGGGTGTTTACTCTTGGGTTAAAAGCTCTCTAGGCGGCCGCTGGGCGTTTATTTCAGCTTACACCTACTGGTTTGTTAACCTGTTCTTCTTCACCTCTCTGCTCCCTAGAATCATCGCTTACGCGTCGTATGCGTTCTTAGGTTTTGAGTACATATTCACGCCAATGACCACCGCAATTCTAAGTACTATTTTGTTTGCGGTCGCGACTCATATCTCGAATAATGGTGCGAAATTACTGGGCCCTATCACCTCACTAACATCATCACTGATGCTGCTGCTAACGATGTCTTACATCTTGCTATCTGGCGGTGCTTTGGTAGGCGGTATCGAGCCAGCTGACCCAATCACCATTGAAGCCATGACACCAAGCTTCAACTGGGCATTCCTTGGCGTAATCACTTGGATCTTCATGGCGGCAGGCGGTGCAGAATCGGTCGCGGTTTACGTTAACGACATCAAAGGCGGTCACAAGTCTTTCGTTAAAGTCATCATCATTGCCGGTATCTTCATCGGTGCGCTTTACTCGGTAGGATCTGTGTTAGCAAACGTTTTTGTTTCGCGTGAAGAGCTTAAATTCACAGGCGGCTCAGTTCAGGTATTTGAAGGGCTAGCAAGACACTTTGGCCTGTCTGAAATCTTGATGAACCGTTTCGTTGGTGTGGTTTCATTCACGGCGATGCTGGGCTCTCTGCTGATGTGGACGGCAACACCCGTTAAGATTTTCTTCTCTGAAATCCCTAAAGGTATCTTCGGTGAGAAAACGGTCGCTCTAAACAAACAAGGCGTTCCAGAGCGTGCGGCTTGGATTCAGTTCTTGATTGTGATTCCACTGATGTTCATTCCGACACTGGCGTCCGATACGGTTCAAGATCTGATGAGTACCATTATCAACATGACAGCTGCAGCATCGATGTTGCCACCGCTATTCATCATGATCGCGTACCTTAATTTACGTTTGAAGTTGGATCACTTACCTCGTGATTTCAGAATGGGTTCTCGTACGGTCGGTATTACTGCTGTGTCGATTCTTATCGCTATCTTCACCGTTGGTTTCTTCGCTTCTACCTTCCCAACAGGTGCTGACATCATGACCATCATCTTCTACAACGTGGGCGGGATTGTTATCTTCCTTGGCTACGCGTGGTGGAAGTACGGAAAATATGAAAAAAGCTTATCTCCAGAAGAGAAAAAACTAGAAGCAAAACCTGAACCGGCGAACGCTTAGTTTACCCTGCACTCTGATTTAAACTTCGGGCACTCTGATTTAAACTTCGGGCACTCTAACTTAAACTTCAGGCACTCACATTTGGTGAGTGCCTTTTTATTTGTCGGTACATTTCCACTAACCATCTCGATTAAATCAAAGCCATTCAAGAATCAAAACATTCGAACCAACAATCTAACCACCCATCAAACAATTCACCTCCCGAATACTTACAACCCTAGCCATACCTCTGCAAATTCAACTGAAAGTCAAAATAAAAACAAAGTAAATATTTACTAAAAATAGATCACACTTTTAAGCTTAATTAATTTTAAACATCAAAATTATCATTAATATTGGTTTTGCGATCGTAAGTAACCTGACCAATACGCCTTGAAGAGCACCCCATATTAGAAGTCAGAACTGCTTGCGAACCTTCATTTATAACCCCGACACAGAAGTGATTAAAATGAAAAGTAGTTTTACTAAAAACACTCTTATTACAAGCTGTATTCTTGCTGCCTTAAGTACCACTGCCCACGCGGAAGAGTCCGCAGCAAACCACAGTGATACTCAGCCTCCTCAGACAGAAACTGAAACCCTATTTAACTTTTATGGTGAGCTTGGCCTTGGTGGTCACGTGGCACTCGAAGGTGATGATAAAGGCCGCTACGCAGACGGTACTTACATTGAAGCTGGCTTGGCTATCGAGCACGGTAATTGGTTTGGTCTTGCTTATATGGAGGGCTGGACAGTACAAGCCGATGACGAAGGCAATGCTTGGGCAACGGGCCACGGCTGGGGCGGTTTTGAAGGTGGTTTCAACCGCTTTTACGCTGGCTACCGCACAGATAACAAAACAGAATTCATGATTGGTCGTATGGACTCTTCATTAGATGACGTTCAATGGTGGGGTGACCCTACGGTTGAATACGGCTACGCGATCTCAAACACGCGAGACGTGCACCTTGGTGTGAAGATTCAAAACCTAGAAGGCAAGCTTCGCTACAGCGTTTCTTTCGCGCCAGAGTCTGACTTCTCGGAAGACGATGCTCTTGTTCACTTCGGTAAATACGACAGCTTCGCAGACCAATGGAAAGATAAGAACGCCATGGTCAATGGTTACCTTCAATACGATCTGACCGACGACTTAACCCTAATGGGTGGTGGTGAAGTTCGTAACAACGATGGTGGTGAACTATTGCTATTGGGTGCTGAGTACAAAAACTTCGCCACTCGTGTTTGGCACGATACAGATAAAGGCAACCAAGAGTCTTTCGGTAGCGAGTCTGGTATTCAAACCAGTGCATGGTACGAAGCGGCACAAGGCGTTTACCTATCTGCAGCCTACAACTACGCAAACTTTGACGGTGACAATGGCGACAAAGAAATCACCTCTTACATCAATGCTGGCGTTTGGTATGAATACGGCAACGGCGCGTTTGCGACTGCTTTCGATAGCCGCTTTGGCGTAGGCAGCGACACTGAAATCGGCGACGCTCAGGTGTTCGCAATGCAATACTTCTACTGGTAATAACAGGAATTGATCATGAAACTGAATAAATCATTCGCAGCTCTCGCTATCGGTGCAGCCCTTGTCGTTACTGGTTGTGCTTCAAACTCAATCTCTGGCTCAGGCTCTGGCTCAGGCTCAGGCTCTGACACAGAGCAACTGCAAGCCAACGAATTTAAGAACGTTATCGACCGTACTGGCTCACCTGAATACATGCGTGACTACGACTTCGATGACCACCAACGCTTTAACCCATTCTTCGACCTAGGTGCATGGCACGGTCACCTACTTCCAGACAGTGCAGAAGGCATGGGCGGATTCCCAGGTACAGCACTGCTTACCGAAGAATATATCAACTTCATGGCTGATAACTTCGACCGCCTAAGCGTGTTCAAAGACGGCAAAAAAGTGGCTTTCACTATGGAAGCTTATAGCCTACCGGGCGCATTGGTTCAGACGCTAAAATCTGACGATGTGACCGTAGAAATGACGATGCGTTTTGCTTCAAACCGTACCTCTCTGCTAGAAACAAAAATCACTACCGACTCACCGGTTGAATTAGTGTGGGATGGTGAACTGCTAGAAAAGACCCACGCCAAAGAAGGCGTGGCACAAACCGACAAAACAATCGCTGAAACTTACCCTGAGTATGACCGTCAAATCGTCGCAACCGACGATGGCCTAAAGGTGACCTTCGGTAAGGTTCGTTCGACATGGGATCTACTGACTTCTGGTGAGTCTGAATACCAAGTTCACAAGTCGATTCCAACGAAAACCACGGTTGATGGTTTAGCGTTTACTTCAACGGCAAACATTGAAGCATCGACGACTATCTACACCACATACTCGCATGTTCTAACGGCAGAAGAAGCGCAAGCGGAACAGCCTGAAATCAAAAAGATCATGGCAAACCCTACCGACTTCTTAGCCGCATCAGCAGAACGTTGGGAAGGCTATCTTGAGATGGGTTTAACCAACCCGAACGCGACACCAGAGCAAGAGCGTGTTGCGGTTAAAGCGATGGAAACCCTAAACGGTAACTGGCGTGGCGCTGCAGGTGCGATGGAGTTTGACTCTGTGACACCATCCGTGACGGCGCGTTGGTTCTCGGGCAACCAAACTTGGCCTTGGGACACATGGAAGCAAGCCTACGCAATGGCTCACTTCAACCCAGATGTAGCGAAAGATAACATCCGCGCGATGTTCGCTTACCAAATTCAGGCTGACGATGCCGTTCGTCCTTGGGATGAAGGTTACGTGCCCGATCTACTCGCTTACAACCTAAGTCCAGAACGTGGCGGCGATGGCGGTAACTGGAATGAACGTAATACCAAACCAAGCCTAGCAGCATGGTCAGTAATGGAAGTCTACAAAACCACCAGCGACGAAGCTTGGCTACAAGAGATGTATCCAAAACTAGTGGCATACCATGATTGGTGGCTACGCAACCGTGACAACAACGGCAATGGCGTTCCAGAGTATGGCGCTGCTCGTGACAAAGCACACAACACACCTGAAGGTGAAATGTACTTCACCGTGGTTCGTGGCGATAAGCACGAAACAGTCGTAGGCCAAGCTGAACTGGATAAAGTGGTAGCAGAAGGCAACTATGACTACATCGAGAGCCCAGCTCAAACTGCGGCATCTTGGGAATCAGGTCGTGATGATGCGGCAGCATTTGGCTTCATTGATAAAGACCAGCTAGACGCATACGTTGCAAACGGTGGTAAGCGCAGCGATTGGGATGTTGAGTTCGCTCAAAACCGCGCTGAAGACGGCACTTTGCTTGGCTATTCATTGCTGCAAGAGTCCGTTGACCAAGCAAGCTACATGTACAGCGATAACAAGTACCTAGCAGAAATGGCTGACATTCTAGGTAAAGACGCAGAAGCGAAAGAGTTCCGTGAAAAAGCAGAGCACCTATCGAACTACATCAACACCTGTATGTTCGACGAAGGCACTAACTTCTTCTATGACATTCGTATTGAAGACAAGCCTTTAGCCAATGGCTGCGCAGGCAAACCGATTGTAGAGCGTGGTAAAGGCCCTGAAGGTTGGTCACCATTATTCAATGCTGCTGCCACTCAAGCTAACGCTGATGCAGTTGTCTCTGTAATGAAAGATACAGAAGAGTTCAATACCTACGTTCCACTAGGCACAGCAGCGCTTTCTAGCCCTGCATTTGGCCCAGACATTTACTGGCGTGGACGTGTATGGGTGGATCAATTCTACTTCGGCCTAAAAGGCATGGATAGCTACGGCTACCGTGATGATGCGATTGAAATGGCAGGTGCGTTCTTTGACCACGCCGATGGATTAGTTCAAGACGGTCCAATCCGTGAAAACTACAACCCACTAACCGGCGAACAACAAGGCGCACCAAACTTCTCTTGGAGTGCGGCTCACTTGTACATGCTTTACAACGATTTCTTTACTGACGCAGAGTAAATCGAACCTTTTTACCTGTCCTCTGAGATTCATTAATACACCGGTTCAATAAGATACTGCGAATTAACAAATTTCAGGCTTTGGCACTCAGCGTTATGTTGAGTGCCTTTTTTATATCTGAAGTAACGTAAGCGAAAAACAAGCACTTAGACCATTTGGCCTACCATGATCCTTTTACTCTGTTCGTTGTACTCAGCTAACACAGGCAAGCTTTTACTCACAAAAAGCAAAGAGTGCTCTTGCTATGAAATCCCATTCAAAAATTTCATCACCCTCACTGAAATATTGAATTCTGAAGAATTATTCGAATTTTATTTATCCTTATTAGCCTTCCGGACATTAATTTGATAGTCGTTTACTAAATAATAGCTAAACTATAGTGTCGCCTACCCCTTTTTTGAGAAAACCTAAATGCCTAATGCTGATTCCACCCTAAACAAACGTATGGGAATCGTTGCGCTCACCTGGCCAATTTTTATCGAAGTTCTTTTAAGAACCGCACTCAACACCAGTGATGTATTCATGTTATCGGGATACTCGGACAAAGCCGTGTCTGCCGTTGGTGTTATTTCTCAGATATCCTTTTTCCTGATCATTGTCTCGACCATGGTCAGCAGTGGTACGGGTATTCTAATCGCGCAATACAATGGTGCTTCCCGCACTCAAGAGAGCGCTCACGTGGGTGTAGCAAGTATCATTCTGGCCATTATTGCCGGTGTGCTACTGAGTGTGATTGCCGTTCTTGTTGCTGAATATTTTATCCCGCTTTATCAACTCGAACCTCAAGTCGAACAGTACGCGCAAGAATACCTGTTCATCAGTGGTGCTCTCACCTTCAATGTAACCATAGGTGTGGTTCTCACCACTATTTTGCGCAGTCATGGCTATTCAAAGTCACCGATGGTGATCAATATGATTGCAGGTGTCATCAACGTATTCGGTAACTACTGTGCCTTATATCAACCGTTTGGTTTGCCTGTATACGGCGTGCAAGGGGTTGCGACCGCGACCGTCATTAGCCAAGTAATCGGAATGTTGATCTTGATTGGTGTGGTCAGAAGCAAAGGGATTTATCTACCAGTGAAGCAGTTTAAATCTGTGCCGAAAGCCATCTATCAAAAAATCATGAAGATCGGCTCGATGAACGCTGGAGAAGTGCTCTCTTATAACATGGCTCAGATCAGCATTACCTTCTTTGTAGTGCAGATGGGTACGTCTTCACTGGCTGCGTTTACTTACGCACAAAACATCGCTCGCCTCTCTTTTGCGTTTGCACTGGCAATTGGTCAAGGCAGCCAAATCCAAACAGGCTATTACATTGGTAAGGGTTGGATCGACGAGATTACCAAGCGCGTGCAACGTTACTTTGTGGTTGGCTTTATCGCGTCAACCGCGATCACCTGCATGGTGTATGTGTTCCGTTTCGAAATTCTCGATCTGTTCACGCAAGATCCAGAGATCATTGCGCTAACGGCGGCACTGATTGCAGGTTCCATCATTCTTGAAGCTGGACGAGTATTTAACCTTATCTTTATCTCTTGTCTAAAGGCTGCTGGCGACATTAAATTCCCGATCAAAATGGGCATTCTCAGCATGTGGGGCATTGGGGTTGCCATGAGCTATTTGCTTGGCGTGCATTGGGGTTATGGCGTATTGGGTGCTTGGATGGCAATCGCGATGGACGAGTGGTTCCGTGGAATCATCATGGCCTATCGCTGGCGAGCTAAGAAATGGACTCGATTCTCTTTTTAGGTTGTTGTTGATACGTCGAAATTTATCTCGACCAAAAGAAAAAAGCGCTAGGGGGAGCTAGCGCTTTTAAGACCAACTAAGTCCGTTTAGCCTGGTAGATTTTTAAGCTATATCATGAGGATATAACCAATTTTTTTACTTAGGTAAATCAAAAAGCCTATTCTTTACGACTGCCTTGAGTCGTAAATTAAGTATAGTCGGGTTCTTATAATAAACCGGATTTTTCTAAAATTAATTCATATGAATTTGACGATTAACCGACACAATAAACTATTCGGAAATCACAGATGAGATCGCATTAGTAATCAGCTTTCTAAGTAGTTTATTTTTATCATCTAAATGCTTTGCCTTTCTATAAACAAGCTGGATATCAAAATCTGGAACATCAATTGGTGGCTTCACAGCTAGTAAGGTTTCTTCACTATCCACATCCTTGCGCGCGACTAGCTTGGGGACAATACACAATAGTTCTCTGCCACGAATGAGTCGTTTAACAGTTAAAAAGTTACTGGAAGATATCGCGACTTTCCGGCTTAAGCCGAGTTCACCTAAACGAGTGTCCACTCCCGTCTTTAAAGCCCCTGCAGGGGAAACAAGCGCGTGCTCGACAGCAACAAATTGTTCTAGCGACATCGGCTCCTCAATGGATAGAACCGATTGATCAAGTAAACAAACATGTCGCTCCGTATACAAATGCTTTGTTCGATATTGCTTTGGTACCTCACCAAAGCTGCCTATCGTCATATCAAGCTTGGCATCGTCAAAGACTTGCTGATAGTTAGATCGATTTACGTTGAACAACGCAATTTGAGAATCAGGAGAGGACTGTTTAATGAGATCAAACAACACTGGAGCAAACATCTGCTCGGCATAATCGGTAAGACCAATCTTCCAACTGCCTTTGTAAGTTGTTGCATCAAATGATTTAGAGAGTAGTACTTCAGATTGAATGGTATTGAGCAAGGCATCGACAGTACTGGATAATTCAATCGCTCTATCCGTTGCTTCCATCTTGCTACCTACCCGCTCAAACAGAGGATCATCAAACAACTTTCGAAGTCGTTGAAGGCTATGACTCATTGCAGACTGACTGACATAACAGCGCTCAGCCGCTTTACTTACACTGTTCGTTTTGTATAACGCTTGCAGAGCTATCAATAAGTTAAGATCGATACCTTTCCAGTTAAAATCAGCCATCCAGAAGAACCTATTTCATTAATAGTTATAATTAAAACAATTAATTTGAATCATAGTGCAAGTCACCATAAATTACGCCAAACATTTATCTGGAATCGATCATGCTTTCAATTTTTAAAACCTTTTTCTGGCTTGGCTGGATTAGCTTTGGTGGACCAGCAGCACACATTGGCTACTTCCGTAAAACCTTTGTTGAGAAACTGAATTGGTTGTCCGACGAAGAGTACGGGCAGATTGTCGCTCTTAGCCAATTTCTACCGGGCCCTGGCTCAAGTCAGGTTGGCTTTGCGGTTGGCTACAAGAAAGGTGGATTAACAGGTGCTATTGCTGCATTTGTCGGCTTCACTTCCCCATCTGTGATTCTGATGCTGATATTGGCGTTAGTCAGCAACCAGCTATTGGAAGCACCACTTTTCAATTCAATCATTCACGGGCTTAAGTTATTAGCGGTAGTGGTTGTGGCTGATGCAACCTTTGGTATGTACAAGAACTTTTGCCAATCGAAGATAGCAACCGCCTTATGTGTGATTTCCGCGATTGTTCTGCTACTGATTCCAGGCATCTGGCCTCAAGTTTTAGTGCTTCTATTTGCAGCGATGATTGGCAGTAAGTTCTTGACATCTCAAGAGCTCAAAACGATACCTTCAACGCAAAAAATATCGGTAACGCCTCTCGTGATTTTTGTTGCTTTGCTGGTTGGTCTGCCTCTATTCAGTGCTTACTCTCAAGGTATTGAAGTGTTTGGCCTGTTCTACCAAGCAGGTAGCTTAGTATTCGGCGGCGGCCACGTGGTACTTCCGTTGCTACAAAATGGTATTGGTGACCAACTGTCTCAAGATGCCTTCCTAACAGGTTATGCAGCAGCACAGGCAGTACCAGGGCCTATGTTTACACTTGCGACTTACTTAGGTTATGTATTGATGCCATCGGCACCGATCACAGGCGCACTACTCGCAACGATTGCTGTGTTCTTACCGGGCTTCTTATTACTACTCGGTGTGTTGAAAAACTGGCAGGCGATTGCAAGCAAACCTTTAGTGGCTGGCGCTCTTACTGGTGTGAATGCGGCGGTTGTCGGTTTATTGTTGGCAGCGCTATATCAACCGATTTTCACAAGCGCAGTGAGCAGTGGTTTAGACTTCGCTTTGATCATTGTTGGCGTGTGGCTACTAAAAACAATGAAGATGCCAATCGTATGGATGGTAACTCTGTTTATTGCAATAGGGTTTGGACTCGGAGTCATTTAATATAATGCCCACTAATTCTAATTAGTGGGCATTATAATTTTCGGATTATGCGACCGTTGAGATAGTCGTTATTCTTCTATCTGTGTAGAGGTTGGACTGGCATCGTCTTGGTTAAAAGACTCTGGGGGAATATACACATCAGCACGTCTGTTTTGAGCTCTACCTTGAGAAGTTTTGTTACTTGCGATTGGCTCAGACTCACCCAAAGACTTCAATGTCATCTTCTCTTTTGAAACTCCATAAGTAAAAAGCTGTTCAGAAGTGCTTTGAGCTCGATCTAGCCCCAAACCTTGATTGTAAGCTTCACTGCCCACCCAATCGGTATGGCCTTCAACGGTCACTAGGTAGTCATTGTCTGCGAGATGTTTTGCCACATCAGCAAGCACTTCACGAGCAAGAGGGGTCAGATAATAACGATCAAAGGCGAAGTTAACACGAGCAACGAGCTGCCCTTTGTCACTATCGAAGCTAGCAATACCAAGGTTTGATATATAAGTGAGACAATCACTTGGATCAGTGATCAACTGTGAGCGCTTAAGAAGCTCCCACTTGAGAGCTGGATCATGACTTCCCTCATGAATTTGCCAATAGCCATCACGATGACTAGCCACCCCTTGAACTTCACCAATTTCGATGGTGTGAGAATACTCTGAAAAAGTATTCCCACAATATTCTACTACCTGATCACTAATCTCCTGCCCATAACTAGAGAAAGAAACAAGCATACCTAGTGCTAGCATTGTATTTTTCATCTTTACTCACCCGTATAGTCTCGATACACCAGTACCTCGAGATCCTTTTTGAATTAGCTCTTCGATTCGTTGTATTAACTCCTCCCTATCACTAACATCAATAATGTCTGAGCCAGGGTCAATCACACAATCTTGAAACCCACTTTGATCACTTGCATTAAAATCAATGCCAATCACGCCGATGAACAAACTGCCGTTCTCAGTCATGAAATGCTCTCTAGCCTCATCACAAAGGCCATTATCGACTAAGTTAGGGAGTATTCCATTATTAGGAAACTCCTGACCATCACTAAGAATGATGATAATTTTCAACTTTCCGTTGTACTCTTCAATTTCCTCAGGTGTCGCGCTACTGTCTGGTTGCCCATCATTGAGTACCTGTAAACCGCGAATCAAACCTTGGTAGGCAGCTGTATTACCACCAGCATTCATACCTTGCACAACCTCAACTTCATCAATATCACTCGTTAAAGGAAGTACATAGTGTCCATTACCTGTTGTTCTTACCATTCCAGAGTGGTAGAGAACATTGTCGGCAGACCTAAAATGAAAGTTAAATTCAGCATCATCAATCTTATTATTGAACATGTCATCTACTGAGTTTGAATAGTCAACTAAGCTTGCGATCTCAAGTCTTCGTCCATTCATGCTCATAACACTTTCAACTGTTTTCGCCTCATAAAACTGCCAAGATTCTTGAGTTGGACAAGCGTCCACATCACTGGCACAAGCACGAACAGTATCTCGTGACTTATTGGCCCAATATCCCCAATCCACCTGCTCATAGGTTCTAGTAAATGAACCGTCCGCTTTATACCTTAATTGACTACCCGCATAGAGCGAGTCTGATATTTTGTCTTGTACTCTCAAATTAAAAGGAACTATAGCTAATCGGTTAAGGATAATCGTATCTCCAGCCCGAGGTACAAGTATTCTCAAAGCTAGCTCGTCAACCGCAACTTTCAGAGAATCAATTTTTTTTGATATGCTTGAAGTCCCCTGTGACCAGTTACGTGTCATAGAGCCTGAAAAATCAGTAACTAATACGACATCAACGATCTTATCGCCGAGATATTCAGGGTATTTTGCAGCTTCCGCCTCACCAAATAAAGGTTGAGTGTCCTCAAACGATGGTACGAGGTTGAGAGCAAACCATGAGTCATATACCGTCGTTGCATCAACGTCATAACCAATTATCTCTGTATTATCGTTTTCGAGTGTTGGTGCTTGATAATTGCGCTTTGTTGTCACCTTCACGCTACGAACTTCTCTTACATAATCTTTAACATAAAGCTCTGCCATCTCTTGTGCACTTGCAGCTTTATCATCAATAGTAATTGCAAGTGCAGCTGCTTGTGCTGAGTCGCGTAGGCGACTTGACTCAGTAATATATCTAGCCCCCTCGACAGCAAAAAAAGTGACTCCTAAAATAGGGACTAACGACAAACCTAGCCAGACAGCAGCAACGCCTGCTTGCCTTTGTAAGCTGATAAACTGTGATTTCCCGTGTCTGTTCATACTACCTCCCTACCATCACTGAACTGGATGATATGATCATTGTTGAAGATGAAGGATCTCCCCAAACACGCGAAAACCACGAATCGCTTTCAACACAAAGTGATACTTGGTAAAGCGGAAAAATGATCCCATCCTCTTCAGGAACCAATTGTGTTTTTTGCTCAATACCAAGTGATGAACAGCCTAAAGTGCCATATCTTGGCGAGGCAAATACACTCCGTATTGTTTTGTCTTGTAATGATTCAATTTGAATTGCAACATTGTTACTATTTGTATTTAACAGTCTCCCCGAGATACTCTGCATCTCAGTTAAGTCCTGTTGAGATAAATTAAAACGCTCATCATAAAAGCGTGTTCGCTCTTTTAAAACATTTACGATAGAGAAGGAAGCTCGATCAAGTTGAGCACGAACTATAAGCTTATGGCTTACATCAGTCATGAAGTAGAAAAGTGCAATAAGTACAATCAGTACCAAAAATAACTCTATACTGAACGACCCTTTACATTTATGAAAAGACGTATGTTTGGTCATATTCATCACTCCCACCCCTCGTGCTCTAGGGTTAGCACAATCGTTCTTTCTATCGGCTCTTCTTGTTGTAAAAAAAATGGCCAAATTGGTTTATGGTTATAAACTAACTTGATCTCAGCAATATTATACCCTTCATCATTAAGGACGAGATCCGCGTCTGATGCACTGACATTTGAAATGAAATCCGCATAACTTTTATAATAAAGTCCAGACACCTCAAATTCGTCTTTAGGGGAGAGAAATGACCATAAGGCATCTGGGGAGTTTTTTACCGACTTCAAAACAGTATCATAGCTATTATATGAAGAAGATCCTTGATGTACTGCTGCAGCTCTTACTGATTCCCTCAAAGAATATTCGAGTAAATTAATTGCATAAATACGATACCCCATTTCAAATATCATCACAGTTGCAACAATTAAAACAATCGCACCAAGAGAAAACTCTACCGTGGTTACTCCTCTTTCTTTATATTTACACTTCAACCATTTCATATTAACCACCTACTCTAAGTTGAGCGGGGAGATCACTCTAGCTATTTGTTGTAGCTCTCTTTGTGAATACTCTTCACCGAGTAACTTTTCAGCACTTCGCATATCACCTAATTTAATAAATGCAATAGCTAGGTTAGCTCTGACTTTTTTATTTGCTGGGTTTCTGTTGTAAACAGGAGAGAGAATTCTTACAACCTCTGAATATTTATTTTCGGCAAACTTAACCATGGCTAAATTATTTTTAACCGCAATATCATCATAGCCTTTCATTCGAGCTCTATTAAATGCATTTTCAGCGTGAGGGTATCTTCCCAGCATACAATAGGAAATCCCCATCATCATTTGAACATCAGAGCTTTCATTGCCTATCTCAACAGATTTTCTAAAACTGTCTACCGCCAAATTATCTAAACCATCGTGGTGGTAAATCTCCCCTCTTAATTGCAGTAAATCTTGATTTACTACACCCTGACTAATCAAGTAATCTGAATAAAACCGAGAGGATTCAACATCCCCAAGTTCAAAGTAGGCTAGCGCTAAGGATTGCAGAATTTTAAAGTCATTTGGGGTTTGAGAAAGTTCGTACTTATAAGCATCAACTAAACCTTCGTAGTTTCCTATTTTCTTCAAACTCTCTATATCTGCATAGCCTTCACTACCTGGTTGTGGTGAATTTGACACACAACCGGATAGAATAAAGAAAAATAGTAACACCATAGTTTTTAAAATAATCATAACTGTGCACCTAAATTAAAATTCATCTGTGACACGCCCGGAGCCAAAATAAGTATCACGATAGGGAACATGATTAGTAAAATTAATGGAATACTCATTTTCGCAGATAACTTCCCCATCTTCTCCTCTATATTAAGCAATTGCATCTTTCGCATATCTTCCGCAAGATCTGCTAATATATTCGCAACGGAAGAACCATACTGTATATTTTGGATAATGGTTAAAACAAAACTAGAAACTTCTGGAGCGGGAAGTCGATTAGATAAATCATTAAGAGCCCTATCAATACCTTTAATCTTCCCGGAGTCGGCAGTAATTTTAACTTGATAACATAAGTTTTTATCAAAACCTTGAAGTTCCTTAGCTAAATAAGAAAATGAAGCTTCTATTGTCATTCCGGTTTGGACACAAACAGCCATCATATCCAATAAATATGGTAGGTTTTTTGATATTCTTTTCACCACTATCTTTTTTCTTAAATCAAGTATCATATCAGGTAAAATTACAATCGTTAGTATTCCTAAACATCCATATAACGCTAAGTTCATTAAAGATATATCTAACCAAAGTAAATAGATTGTATAAACTGCGATCAAGAAAATTTTAAATGGGAAGTAAAGTATAGCGAGACCTTTGGTGTGAAATCCCGCATCTTTGAGTCTCTGCTCCAACTCTTTACGATTCTCCTTACCAAACTTAACAAGGAAACTCCCCATTTTATGTGTATTACTTTTTCTTTTGTTTAATCCAAAAAACTTATCCATTCGCTTTTTCTTTCGGCTAACAAAATACAAATCAATGAAAAGTACTGAAAGTATGATGACCAAAGCCACAACTCCGTAGGTAATCATAACTTGACCCTCTTAACTAGCAACCAAACAATGAATAATCCCAAGACCTCACTACCAACCACATAATAAAGAATCCACCTACCCTCAGGATCATTTAAAATAAAATCGATATTTGCTGGATGAATTTGACTTATTATTAATACAAAAATAATTGGAATTGCGGCAACCACTTTAGCTGAAATTCGAGCTTCCGAGGTCATTGCCATTTTTTTCATCTCCATGGTTCGCGCATCAACAAGGACTCGAATCAACCTAGCCAATACACCTTTGAGCTGACCACCGCGACTTAAGTTAGCTCGGATAGTAATAGTAAAAAAGATATACTCAGGATAAGGAAATGCGCGACACGATCGCTTAAGAACATGCTCTGCATTCTCACCCAACTTCAAACGCTCCCCCATATCTTTAAACTGCCGACCGATCTCTCCTGACATATTGTCACCAACAAAACAAAATGCCTGCATCAAGCTTTCGCCAGCAGTTACCGCACTCATAAGAATATTTAGTGCATCAGGAAACGTTTGCTCAAAATTTCGACGTCTTTTATTTTTTAAGTATTGATAACCGGTAAAAATTAAGAAGCAGGCCAGCAAGGCAAAGTAGAGATAAGAGTTTAAGGTTAAGAAATTAAAGATAATAAGGTAGGAAACCCAAACCGAGAGAATGACATATACAATCGCAATAAAGTTACCTCTTGGACCAAGTACCTCTATGGTGGGAGAGAGATCATGCTTAAACTCAGACCAGCGTTTTTTGCCAATAAGAGATTGGAAATTAATCGCGTCAATACCCTCATCATCAGTTTGAGCTGCCGGAAAATAGTTTTTAACTTTTCCTTTCTTACTCGGGATAAGTAAAAAGCACGCAAAACCAAATAGTATGAGAGACAGCCACAATATATTCATGAACCCTCACCTCTAAATGACTGCATCAACTCATCATATAACCCATAGAAATGCGCTTTTTTAACCAGTTGCGACCGCTGCATTATCCCCTCTGTTGTGAACTTACCTCGAACTACCTCGCCGTAATTGACTTCGTCATACTGAAAAGCAAAAATTTCTTCCATCACAACGCTGTCACCCTCTAGGCCGACAATTTCTGATATGCTAGTGACCTTTCTCGTTCCGTCTCTAAGTCGGTTCACCTGGACAACAACTTCGATCGCACTAACTATTGCTCGTCTAATCGCATCTAGCGGCTGGTTTAGGTTCGCCATCATGACCATAGACTCAACACGGCCAATAGCATCTCTAGGAGAATTGGAGTGTAAGGTTGACATAGAGCCTTCGTGACCGGTGTTCATTGCCTGTAACATCTCAAATGCCTCTGAGCCACGACACTCCCCAAGAATTATTCTATCGGGTCGCATCCGCAGAGCATTAATAACCAAATCTCGCTGCGTAACCAAACCTGTACTTTCTATACTCTCGACTCTAGTTTCCAAGCGAACTAGATTCGGCTGTTCTAAGCGAAGTTCAGCCGCATCTTCGATAGTGACAATACGCTCGTCATCGCTAATGTATTGTGAAAGAGCGTTAAGTAATGTTGTCTTACCAGAGCCCGTCCCTCCAGAAATAAGTATATTAAGTCGACACCGTGATGCGATAGAAAGAACTCTAGCCATATCAAATGACATAGAATCAAATTCCACCAACGATTCTAAATCAATATTTTGCTCTCTGAACTTCCGAATCGATATCGTCGTTCCATCAAGAGCAATTGGAGGGATGACGATATTAACCCGACTCCCGTCAGCTAGGCGAGCATCAACAGTTGGAGAAAGTTCATCGACACGTCGACCAACGCGCGAAGCGATCTGTTTAGCTATATTTAATAGTTGGGCCTCATCAACAAAAGTAATATCCGAACGCTCAATCTTGCCATGCTTTTCAAAGAAAACATTATTTGGTCCATTAACCATAATATCAGTGATAGCATTATCATCGACTAATGGTTGAATTGGTCCTAAGCCAAATAACTCATCCAACATACTTTTGACAATACTAGAACGCATCATCGTGGTTACGGGACGTTCATAACTTTGAGCAAGTACATCTACTGCACTTTTGACTTGAACTTCAAGCTCGCTTCGAGACATACCCTGAATAGCCTCTACATCTAAAGCCTCAAAGATCTGCATCCGAAATGACGAATAAATCTCTTTATTAGAACTCATCTACCCACCAATCGAGATAGCCAGCTATGTGGCTTGCCAGAGCTTTGTCCATTAATTAGGCTCGTCAGTTCTTCAATCGCATTATTGACGCTTCGTTCATGCTTATGAGCACGCTTACCTTCAATCAGCAAATGAGAAAGCTTCTTGCAATACACCATATTTAGATCAACTTTCGCACCAAGATATTTATCTAGGTCTGACTGCTCTATAACGAATGTACTTTCAGGACGATGATGATTAGCAAAAGTAACGACTCGGATTCGCTTACCGATTGAAATCTGTTTTTGCTCTAACGTTTCTAGGAGAGATTTTGCGTTGCGAATAGAAGAAACTGAAGGCTCAAAAACCACGACAATAACATCATAAGTTTCCACGAGTAGCTGAGGGTCAACTCTGAAATCTATGCTGCCCGAAAAGTCTTCGATAATGAAGTTGGTATTTCGGCTCATCAGTTCACATAATATCTGGTTGTAATTAAATATTTTATCTTGATTACTCTCTCCTTGAAGAGCAAGTAAGCGAAATGATTTACGAACTTTAGTCAAATATGACAACGCACCTTCGGTGTCTAACTCATGAATAGGAACAGCAAATTCATCAATTGCTTTTGAGCGAAAATCTTCTAACCCCATTAACACATCAATATTCGAATCACTGTACTGGTGATCGACCAAAATCGTATCAATATTTTGCGATGATAATTTAGAGCCTAGTTCAGCAGTGATAAAGGAAGTACCAATCCCTCCCTTACTACCAACAACAGCTACCCTCTTAGCTTTTCGTTTTTTACTAACTCCGGTATATGTCTCTAAATTTTTATGTACATTCATAACAAAATCAGAGAACTCGAGCTTATTTATCGGCCAGAGTAAGTAATAAAATCCCATCTCTTTTAGATCTCTAAGAGTCGAGATAGAGTCTTGCCCGCCAATAACAATAACGCCTTTTCGTGTTGGTAATTTACTTGCTATTTCCTGAGCATCAACCAAGATATCTTGGGATTCTGTTAGATCGAGTATGACGATATTATCCGTTTGTTCAGAATAGAACTTGGGAGACAAAGCTTCCCTCTTAATGCAATGCGGCTCATTCCATCCCTCAAATTGAAACATCTCTTTGACTAAATCTGAGCATTCTTTTGATTGATAAATCAGAGCACAACTAGCAGGGCCATTCGTTAGCTCAACAACTTGAGGTGTTGTGTCTTTTATATTTTTGACGAGATCAAACATAACTAGATTCCCTCTACCAATCTTTCCTTGTGAGCGACCTGACGAACTCTCGCTGCCTCAGAGAAACAATTACGGCTAAATTCCGAGCCTTCTATTTGGGGAATATCACACTTTTGGGTCACTAGAGCGTGATAAGTGATCGTAACTTTAAGATCTTTACTCTGTTTTCCGTTTTGTTGAATCACAAATGATTCAGCTGCCAAAGGGAGACTAGGAAAATAGGCGACAGCTTTGGTCACAACTTGTTTACCTTGATTGGTACGATACTCAAATAGATATGAAGCTCCAGGATCAACCTCCTGCACTTTCTGCAACAAACCTACAAGCTGCGCCTGCGTCTCTCTCAATGACATCACAGTAAATGTATAAGTGTGCGTTTCTGGGTAAACCAAATATTCCACGCCTTTTCCATTGAAGTAACGTTCAGTACAACCAGAGAGCAGCAATATAAATAAAACAGCAAATAAACAATGTCTCATCGGATAAACCCTCCTTCAGAAAGCAACTCAATTGCCGGCTCATTCCCTTTGATGGCCGGAGTCGGATCTCCAATATTTAACCAACGGTAAAAGGTCGATGTGCGCTGTATTTGTGGAATTTGAACATCTTTACTTTTTAATGGTTTAACCAGATTAACGGTTGCAACAATGATCAACTCGGTACGACGACGATCCGTGTTTGATTTTCTGAATGCAGCACCAAGTAATGGAATGTCTCCGAGCAACGGTGTTTTCTGTAGCTCTTCTAAGTCAGAACTACTCATTAAACCACCCAAGACAAAGCTATCACCATCTCCTAACTCAACAGTTGTCATTGCGCGTCGGGTAGCCAATTGCGGAACTTCAATGCCTGCTGCTTGAATATAACGTTCAACTTCACTCACTTCCGGCATAAGTTGCATGCGAATTCTTTCGTCACTATGTACCTTTGCCGTAAGCCCGAGGCGAACACCATATTCACGGAAAGTAATGTTAATAGCGTCACCAGTAGCGACAATAACGGGTATCTCACCACCAACTAGGAAACTTGCCGACTCTCCAGAAACAACCGTCAAATTTGGTTCAGCAAGGATTTGAGCTATATTTTCATTCCCCAAAGCAGTAATAACTGTCGTCAAGTCTGCGGCATCAAATTGTTGGAATAAAAATTCCCCAACGTTAGCCCCAACACTTGACCAATCAACACCAATAGTTTGCCCAAAGGTTTCAGTTACTTGAGCCACCGAAATTTTAACGTTAACTTGCTGTACAGAAGCTACTTTCAGTTGTTCAATGATTCCATCCCACGTCATGTTTCTTGCAAATATGAGCGATTCAGATTCTGGTACAGAGATAGTTTCACTCTCATACGTGAATTGCTGAGTATCTTCATATCGAGCTACTTTATCCCTAGACAGCAATGTAGCGATTAGACGGTATATATTGTCACGCTCTTCCTCACTATTTACGACACCACTGACAACGACCTGCTCACCAATAGACTCTATTTTTATATCAAGATTTGGATAGAAAGCGCGCAACTGTCTTCGTACGTGACTCAAGTCAATATCGACAACGATACGCTCGGAAAGCAAAATCTTCTTACCTTCTCCATAAATAATTATCTTTGATTGGCCTATTTCCTTAGCGAATACAACGATTGTGTTCTCATCCACGACGTTATAATCAGCAATATCAGGAGCACTAATGAAAACTGTGGATATCGGCTCACCAACTCGAATGTGATGACCGTCATTTTGAGTTATGTAGGTATCTGCGTTCGCTTTGAATGAAAGCGATATGCATAACACTATCAACCAGTATTTAGGTAATAACTCTAAGAGTTTTTGTATTTTCATTAGAGTTCATCTCCCTGATTGGATAAACGACTTGCCCCTCTTAGCTCTGCAACTCCACTGTAGTTTTCAATAACATTTCGTACATCAGCCTGAACCGGCTTTTCATATTCATAAGAACGATATACTTCAAGGTGCATCGTCTTCTCGGCGATAGAAAGTCTTGCTATATCAGTAGGATCTATCTCTAATATTATGATAATGGCGTCTTCTTGGCTTGCCTGAGTATCGGCTCTTATCAAAGAGTCACTTTCTTCGTTTTGCTCTACACCCAGCACTTTGGCATTTCTTAGTAAATGTTTTGCATGTACCCCTGTATACTCAATTGTTGCTTCTTCTACAGAGAGATTATCTTGAGGAGAGCTTATTGCTAGTATGTCTACAAAGACACCAGGTCTGATATAACCGGCGACCAAATTTTCACGGCTCACCTGGAGAGGAAACGGCTCTTTTCCATCAGAAATCAACAAATCTATATAGCCTGCATTTCCTTTTGCTACTTGAAATTCAGGCATCACTAAACGGCCCGCAGTTATATTTCGGTTCAGTAACGTAGAGGGGGAAAAATCGAGTTCAACGTCTGAGCGTACGCCTTTTTCTAGAGCCAAATCTAACAAGACTTGTTCTCTAACGACCTGCTCAGAAGACACAGGCTTGCCTCTATCTAGATCTGTCTTCGCACGCCAAATTTGGACGTAAACGTCTTCTTTTTTAGGTGAGGTAACGGCATTTTTAGTTTGATTGTCGTTCGGATTTAAAAGTAAACCGTATACCCCTAAACCTATTGCAATCAAAGCAATGATAATGGCTAATCTGGAACGCATTACACTTCTCCCACATAGATGTACTGCATTATCGAAAAGACAAACCCGAAAGATATTGCTATACCATACGGAATTCCGAAAAGTTTAATTAGTCCTAATTGAAACCGATTATCTATGAATTGGAGAATCAAATAAACCAGAGCTAACAAGCCTCCGATAACAGTTATTACTACATATGTATAAGGCCAAAAGCTTGAGGGGGTTGCTAAACTCAATGCAGCCATTAATTTAATGTCTCCGCCACCGATCACTTTTAAACCATATATAATCAAAAGCACAAAATATAAAAACGCTAATGAATAAATATACTCAATAGAGAAATGATTATGACCAATTAACATAGATAGAAACAAAGCACACCCAACTGCTTTATTACTAATCCGACGAAACTTTAAATCTGAAAATACAACATATGAAAGCAATAATAATAAAGAGCACAAAAGCATGTGCTCTGTGTATTTAATCTGTCCCATAAATAATTTTTCTTAAGGACTAATATTAGGTTAATTATTCTTTAAGAAGCTTCGCTTCCTGCCCTAATTCTGTACCCAAGTTTTTAAACCCAAGAGCCAGTTCATCAACGAAACCTTTATCGCTGAAAAAAGCTGTCACTAACAAAACAGCCATTGCAATAGCAATCAAACCATATTCAATAGCTGTCACACCTCTCTCGTCTTTTCTTAGATCAGCAATAAAATTTGTCGTATACACGTAAAGTTTAGTAATCATGATGCCATCCTTTTTTCATGCTTCTAGTGCAAAGCAATTAGATCTTAGTAATCAGATCACTTTCTCACATTCGGTTACTATCGGTTTCCCCGATATCCAAACCCAAAATACACGCGATTTAAAAGTGGTTATTTTTTCATATTACCTATCTAATTAATTTAAAGGGATTTAGCTTCTAAATTAATATTTATCCTTGAAAATTAAGTTTATTGCACCCAAAGTAAAAGTGTGATCTTCGTCACACTTTAATTTCAAATAGTGCCAATTCAAATTATTAGTATTAGTCTAATACTTACGGTGCAAAGTCTGCAGGAGGGATATATGAGGCTCACTTTAGACAATTTAATCTCATTTCATACTGTTGCCTCTGAAGGTTCGTTCAGTTGTGCTGCGAGGAAACTAGGTAAATCGCAATCAACGATAAGTGGAGCGATAAAAAATCTAGAACAAGATTTAGGATATTTTCTTTTTGATAGAGGTGGTCACACGGTATCATTAACCGATAAAGGAAAAAAAATATATGCGCTAACCACACCAATAATAAGCAAACACAAAGAGTTAAGTAACATTGCTAAAAATCTATCAAATTCAAATTTAACAAAAATAAAAGTAGGTATTGACCTACTAATGCTAAATTCAAATGTAAGAAATGCTCTTGTTGAATTTTCCGAGGAGTTTCCAGAAGTTGAGATAAACGTTGTAACAAAACCAAGCTATATTTTAGGTGATTATATCAATCGTAAAAAAATTGATATCGCGATAGGAAATCCCTATCACAAAACCATCTATAACTTTAATATAGAAGAATTATTTTTAGTTAATTGCATTTGGGTGGCGAGTAAAGAAGTCGTTCAAAACTCAAAATTCAATTCACAAAACAATCGATTGTTATTGCTTGATGGATATAAAGATATTATTGATTATTCCATCATTTCAAGCCATAACATTTGGGTATTGGATGATATTAGTACTATCCTTGAACTCTGTAGCGCAGGGAAAGGGATAGCCCTTCTTCCTCAGCATATCATTGAAACCAAAACAGTAATGAACAAATTAATAAAAATACCCAGTGATACTCAATTGTTTGGTAAGCAAATATATGCGTCTCTGATCTGGCCATTGCACAGTGAATTTGGAAAATATCATCAGTGGATTCATAACAGACTAAGAAGTACCTATCACCTATGAAACATGAACAACAACTCTATTAAAATATGAAGTATCTCTGCCTTTCAGTTTCATTGATATTAATTAGTTTTAATAGTGAGATCTCAGCGAAAGTGACTCATATGAGAGACTCGATAAACTCTTATGAAGAACTGCAAGAAAATCAAAGATTGCAGCGAATTGTGGTTCCGAAAAGCAAAAGAATACACGAAATACGAGCTTCCAAAACCGATCCACCCGTACTTCTATCCCATAAAATCACTGACAGCGTCAGCAATAAATATACAATATATCAAACTCACATTGAGCGTTCTGCAACAAAGTGGGAAATTCCATCATCATTAATCGTTGCTATGATACACGCCGAAAGTTTCTTCGACCCAAATGCTGTTTCCCACGCCTCTGCTATTGGATTAATGCAAATTCTTGTTAATGGTGGGGCTGCTGAAGTTTCACGCGAACTTTATGACAATAGACCTATCAGAGCACAAGATCTCTTTATCCCTGAATTCAATATTGATGTAGGGACCGCTTATTTGCATCTCTTGGAGACGAAGTATCTCAACAACATTCGCTCCTCTAGCGCGAGAAGACTACTAGCAATTGCTTCCTATAACTGTGGCTTATCTAATCTAATGAAATACTCCTTCGGTGATAAAGACATCAGTTCATTCTCCAAAAATATCAATAAGTTATCAGTTGATGAGTTATATACAATGCTAACAACACAATTACGTATTGCAGAAACAAGAACTTACGTAGCAAAAGTGTACAAACTAAACAAGCAATACCAAGCCTTGCTCAACTGATGCATATATTCTTATATGGCGATGGCGATCATTAAATTTCTAACCTAAAATTTGAATTGATAACAGCTCTGGTAATTGAATACAGTGGCAGGGTTGTTTCGATAATATCTTATAATAAACCGTGGACTTACACGTAGCGGATACCGAATCAAAAATAGCTGTAATTTCTTATCAATGTGGCTACAAGGATGTGTCGTATTTTTCAAGAATTTTTAAGAAAAGGACGGGCGTAACCCCTGCAAGCTACAGACGTGCCTGCACAGATAACAGAAAACGCTAATTTTACTCCCTAAAAGAAAAAATCATGGTACATTTAACATGATTTTAACAAAAATAACCAAAAATAACTTAGCGAAAAACATGGAGTTAGACAATGATTCAGCCTAACGAGTTTAGCCAAGAACAAGCAACAGCTCTCCCTACACCCAATGACATGATTTTAAAATGGGCAGAAGAACGCCCAGATGAAGTCTATTTGAAACAGATTATTAATCGCCAATTTGTCGAATTTACTTATAAAGAAGTAGCAGACAAAGCACTGAAATTGGCGTCAGCATTAGAAGGACTCGGAGCCCAACCTGGCGATCGAGTCGCTCTCGTATCAAAAAACTGTGCAGAGTGGTTCATCTGCGATCTTGCCATGATGTTAGGAGATTTTGTCAGCGTCCCAATCTTTCCAACAGCGGGGGCAGATACCATTCAGTATTGTATTGAGCATAGTGAAAGTAAAATTGTGATTGCGGGTAAGCTTGACGATCCTAAAGCCACTCAAAAAGTACTTGATGACAACCCGAGCTTGGTGAGTATTTCACTGCCATACGACAGCGCAGCGAAGTGCCAACACACTTTCGAGCAGCTCATTGAGACACATGAACCATCAACCAAACGCCCTCAGCATCACGACGATAAGCTGATGTCACTTGTTTATACATCGGGTACATCAGGGTTACCAAAAGGCGCAATGCTCACCTACGGCGCGTTTACTTGGTCTGTTCAAAGGTTGATTGACCATATTGGGATCCAACCTGGCGATCGCCTGTTTTCTTACCTACCGCTTGCTCATATTACAGAACGCGTTTACATCTTTGGTTCTTCAGTAATGGGGGGCGTGGTTACGGCTTTCCCTGAATCTTTAGACACCTTTATTGATGATGTGAAAATGCATCGCCCTACGCTGTTTATTTCAGTTCCTCGCTTATGGACTCTGTTCCAGCAGCGAATCCAAGACAAATTGCCACAGAAGAAACTGAACTTCTTACTGAAGATTCCGTTTATCAACAACATCATTAAGAAGAAACTTG
This sequence comes from Vibrio sp. ZF57, assembly GCF_001691235.1. Taxonomy (NCBI): domain Bacteria; kingdom Pseudomonadati; phylum Pseudomonadota; class Gammaproteobacteria; order Vibrionales; family Vibrionaceae; genus Vibrio; species Vibrio sp. ZF57. The sequence goes on from NZ_MAKD01000056.1 coordinate 151,322, forward strand.
CTGATGGCTTAGGGTTAGACCAAGCTCGCGTTCTTGGATGTGGTTCTGCACCTGTATCACCCGCTCTACTCGCATGGTATGAGAGTGTTGGCCTGCACATTACCGAGGCATGGGGCATGACAGAGTCTTTCGCCTACAGCACGCTCAACTACCCATTCAGAGCCGATAAAATTGGTACGGTTGGTAATGCAGGTCCAGGGATCGAACTCAAAATAGCTGAAGATGAAGAGATTCTAGTTCGAGGCAAAGGCTTATTCTCTGGTTACTACAAGAATGATATTGCAACCCAAGAGTCTTTTAACTCGGATGGTTGGCTTCATACCGGTGATATCGGTGATATCGATAGTGAAGGTTACCTAACGATTCGTGGGCGTAAGAAAGATACCTTTAAAACCGCTAAAGGTAAGTTTGTTGCCCCTGTACCAATCGAAAACAAACTGTTTGAGTACAGCCGCGTAGAAATGATGTGTTTGATAGGTCTTGGCCTACCTGGTCCAATCCTACTTGTGGTACCGCATGACTTCCCTAATTTCGATCGAGCTCGCTATGAGAAAACGACAAAGCGCGTTATCGAGAAAATGAACGAGCAGCTTGGTTCACACGAGAAGATCAAAGGTGTATTGATGATTAAGGAACCATGGAGCATTGAGAATGGCGTGTTAACCCCGACTCTCAAAATCAAGCGACATATCCTTGAGCAGAAATACCATGAAGTTGGTCATAACTGGCCGAAAGATAAATTGGTGGTTTGGGAAGAATAATTAAAATCGAGAGGGAGCCATTATGGCTCCTTTTTTGTAAGCTCACATTATAAGTACTTAGTATAATCCGCAGCATCACTACTCTCGTAATCTAAGCCGACATCCTTTCTCATTCGATGACTTAACGATTCCAAGCAAACAACTTGTCTAGATTTAGCCCCCTTCCTCACCTTAGTATTGTCATTGATTTTAAGTACCTGAGTAACAAATATTCCGACCCAACAGGTTATTGCTTTCATGTTCTCTCTCTTGTATTCCCTTTGTATTTATCGCTATTATGAAAACAACCTGTTCGATAATCGAACAACCATTATTAACAAGAACTATAAGCTGAGATTATGGACAATAGACTGCGTCACCTTTCAGGTCTCCGTTACTTTGAAGTTGCGGCTCGCTTGAGCAACTACAGCAAAGCTGCTGAAGAGCTGTTCGTCACTCAAGCAGCCGTCAGCCAGAAGATTCGACAGTTAGAAGAACAGGTTGGATGTAAGCTTTTTATTCGTAAGGGGCGTGCAATGACTTTGACGCATGAAGGGCACACACTTTTTAGACATGTCTCTGATGGATTTCAAGAGGTTCTGCTGGGGTTAAACAAGATCCAATCAGAACCTATTCAAGGGCTGCTTGTTGTTAGAAGTCCCCCTTCTTTTGCTTCGCGTTGGTTACTGCCTAGGCTGTGGAAGTTCTCGGTAAAGCACCCAGAAATCCCAATTAAGGTGCTAACAGGGTCTGATACCCCAAGTTTAAAACATGGCGAGATTGATGTGGCTATTCTGCAGGGCGAAGATCTATGCGTTGAAGAAGGCTTGACTCTAGAGATGCTAATCAACGAACCGGTTTACCCTTTTTGTTCTCCTGAACTCGCAAACTCTTTGAACTTCACATCACCTGAACAACTCCTCAAATGTTGGCTAATTCAGTTTGATAGCGGTTGTTTCCCGTGGGAGGAATGGTTTAGGCAAGCAAACATATCGACTCAAAGCAGCACCATTCAGTGGATGGAAGTAGGCACCTTTGATATGGGGCTAACCACGGTCATGGCAGGGCATGGGGTTTGCTTGGCAACCGACAGCTTGGCTGGTGACTTCATCGAACGCGGCTTGCTAGTGAAGCCCTTTGATATAGGCATGACACCTAGGGTTCAAGTCAACCTATGCTTTGATCCTAACTCCCCGAGAGAAGAGCGTATTACCGCGTTCACCAATTGGTTGCACGAAGAAGTAAACGAGCTATTGGAGAGTTAAATCTTATCTCCCACTTCTTTATATAAACTATAAACCTAACTCAACATAGAACGGTAACGTAAACCTCCCGACACCGACAAAACTATGTTGAGTTAAAGCAACGTCGAGTTAAAAGCTACGTTGCCTTGAATCACTCCCAAAATGACTTCTTCAGTTCTTTCTCGACTTGTTCCGACGTAATCCCAATATCTCTCAGTAAATAATCGGGTAGCTCAGACAGTTGCTTTCTGGTTCTACGATTTTGAAAGTACAGGTCTAATTTAGAATAGAATTTCTTAATTGATAATGATGATAAAAATGAATGGTTGGTATTTGCTGTTGCTGTGATCGTATTCATAGCCTTTCTCCTGTTGATCTTTTGCTTTGTTATGGTCAATAATCGACCAACAGAGCAACATCGACAAACGATAGATACTGGCATTCAGTTAAGGAAAACTAATGTGAGAGAACGAACCCCACCATTCCAAGGGATCTATTACTTTTACACGGCGGCTGAAACTGGCAGTTTCAAGCTCGCAGCACAAAAGCTATTTGTCACGGCTGCAGCAGTCAGCCAACAAATTCGCCAACTTGAAGAATGGTTAGGCGCAGACCTGTTTATTCGCCAGCACCGAAAAATAGTATTAACTCATGAAGGTGAAGTGCTCTATCTACAAGCGAAGAAAGGCTTTGCTCATATTCAAGATGGAGTAAGACGAATAAACCAAGACCCCAACCCCACTCAGTTATCGATTTCGACCGTACCCTCTTTTGCACAACATTGGTTAGTGCCTAGAATTGGCGACTTCCGCGACCGTCACCCAGATTTATCTATGTTAATAGAACCGACCAACAAACTGGTTACCTTTGAAGACTCAGCTGTCGATGTCTGTGTTCGATATGGTCATGGTAACTACCCAAATATTGAATCACGTTGGTTAATGGACGAAGTTGTTTACCCTGTCTGTCATCCTATCTATCAAGAAAAATATGGAATCTATGACATCAGCGATCTGCATAAAGCAGAGTTAATTGAAGACCGTTGGCCTGATATGGATTGGAATCTATGGTTAGACGTTGCTGGGGCGAAGGCAGGACGTTCATCATTGCAATTTGACGGCTCACATTTTGTTTTAGAGGGTGCATTATCCGTTCAGGGCGTTGCCTTGGTTAAGCACAGCTTGGTGTATCGCTATTTGCAGGAAAAGAAACTCGTCCGAATCGGTAATATCGCGCTGAAGCCTAAATACAATTACTTTTTATGCGCGCCTCCAGGTTACTTCCATCGAGAAAAGATAAAACGCTTCGAAGAATGGATGCAGACTCAAGTTAAATTGTTTGGTGATACAGGTAGAGAAGAGCTTTCGATTATCCACACCGATTACGAACTCAAATGGTCGGATAATTCATAAAGCGAAACTGGTATACTTAGCTCAAATAAATGGCGAGAACATCTCATGACACAAGACAATAATCCACTTCACGGTATCACTCTACAGAAGCTACTGACTGAATTAGTTGAACATTACGGTTGGGAAGAGTTGAGTTACATGGTGAACATCAACTGCTTTAAAAAAGACCCGAGCATTAAATCGAGCTTAAAATTTTTGCGTAAAACAGATTGGGCTCGTACCAAGGTAGAGCAGATTTACATCGACTTAAAGCGTTAATCTCTCCCTACTTTATCTGTCCCGTGTTGATTAAATACGGGACAACCCCTGTGTCTACTTTTTAGGGGCCATATCAATATCACATCTCGCATCTCTCGCATCTCTCGCATCTCTCGCATCTCTCGCATCTCTCGCATCGTATGTTACAAGCAATAAAAAGCCCCGCAAGCTTTCACTTGCGGGGCTTTTTTAGCTAATTGAGAAAAGGGCTAATTACTTACCAGCTTCTTTTTCTGCTTTAACTTTTGCAATCACTTCGTCAGCAACGTTAGTTGGACATGGTGCGTATTGTGCGAATTCCATAGAGAATTGGCCACGACCAGAAGTGATAGTACGTAGGTGACCGATGTAGCCGAACATCTCAGAAAGAGGTACGTCAGCTTTAATACGAACACCAGTAACGCCAGCTTGTTGATCTTTGATCATGCCACGACGACGGTTAAGGTCACCGATAACATCACCAACGTGATCGTCTGGAGTGAACACGTCAACGTTCATGATTGGCTCAAGAAGTTGCGCGCCAGCTTTAGGCATAGATTGACGGAATGCGCCTTTCGCTGCGATTTCAAATGCGATAGCAGATGAATCGACTGCGTGGAAACCACCATCGAAAAGTTCAACTTCAACGTCTAGAGTTGGGAAGCCAGCTAGTACGCCGTTTTCCATCATAGATGCGAAGCCTTTCTCAACTGCAGGCCAGAATTCTTTAGGAACGTTACCGCCCACAACTACAGAGTTGAACTTGAAGCCAGAACCTGCTTCGCCTGGTTTGATACGGTAATCGATCTTACCGAATTGACCAGAACCACCAGATTGCTTCTTGTGCGTGTAGCTATCTTCAATTGCTTGAGTGATAGTTTCACGGTAAGCAACTTGAGGAGCACCTACAGTTAGGTCAACGCCGTATGTACGCTTAAGGATATCTACCTTGATGTCTAGGTGAAGTTCACCCATACCTTTCAGGATAGTTTCGCCAGTCTCTTCGTCAGTCTCAACTTGGAAAGATGGATCTTCTGCAACCATTTTACCGATAGCGATACCCATTTTCTCAGAACCGCCTTTATCTTTTGGAGATACAGCGATTGAGATTACTGGAGTTGGGAATACCATTGGCTCAAGCGTTACTTGGTGCTTAGGATCACATAGAGTGTGACCAGTTTGCACGTTCTTCATACCAACGATCGCAATGATGTCACCAGCTTGTGCGCTAGTTAGTTCGTTACGGTCATCAGCTTGCATCTCAACCATACGGCCAACACGTTCAGTCTTGCCAGTGAATGAGTTAAGAATCGTGTCACCTTTGTTCAGTTTACCAGAGTAAATACGAACGAAAGTTAGAGCACCGAAGCGGTCATCCATGATTTTGAATGCAAGCGCTTTGAAAGTCTCATCTGTAGAAACGATAGCGTGTTCGCCAGTTTCTTCACCGTTCTCATCCATTAGAGGCTGAGGGTCAACTTCAGTTGGTGCTGGTAGGTAATCTACTACAGCATCAAGGATAAGTTGCATACCTTTGTTCTTGAACGCAGAACCACAGAACGTTGGGAAGAATGCGATATCACGAGTACCTTTACGGATACAACGCTTAACGTCTTCAATAGAAGGCTCTTCACCTTCCATGTAAGCTTCCATTAGGTCATCGTCTTGCTCTACAGCAGTTTCGATTAGCTCTTCACGGTATTGCTCAACGTCATCAACCATGTCCGCTGGAACATCTTTGATTTCGTAGTTTTCAGGAAGACCAGTGTCATCCCAAACGTATGCTTTACGGCTTAGTAGGTCTACAACACCAACGAACTCGTCTTCACGGCCGATTGGTAGAACCATTACTAGAGGAGTTGCACCTAGAACGTTTTTAACTTGGTCAACAACGTTGTAGAAGTCTGCACCCATACGGTCTAGTTTGTTAACGAAGATCAGACGAGATACTTCTGATTCGTTAGCGTAGCGCCAGTTAGTTTCTGATTGAGGTTCAACACCACCAGAACCACAGAATACACCGATACCGCCATCAAGAACTTTAAGAGAACGGTATACTTCAACTGTGAAGTCAACGTGTCCAGGAGTATCGATAACGTTTAGACGGTGATCGTTCCAAAAACAGCTTACAGCTGCTGATTGGATAGTAATACCGCGCTCAGCTTCCTGTTCCATGAAGTCAGTCGTTGATTCGCCATCATGTACTTCACCAGTCTTGTGGATTTGACCAGTTAGCTTAAGGATACGCTCAGTGGTAGTTGTTTTACCCGCATCAACGTGCGCGAAAATACCAATGTTTCTGTATTTCGATAAATCTGCCATTGTCTTACTCTGTTAATAGGATATAAAATGCGCGCAGAGTATATCACAATCTGTGAAGACTGATAGCTTTGCATGCATTTGGGACTAAAAAACTTTGCCTTTTTCTAACATATAGAAAAAGGCACTCAGTAGTAACAATCTAAATGATTGTTAATTATAGTGCTAACCTAAAGCCTAATCGGCGTTAAGGTTAGGCTGAATTGCTGCAGTATAGAGTAGCTGAAGTGAGTTCAATTACAACTCATCAAAAGCATTAATTGCTTCCGATAATTTTTTCACACCGTGGATCTGCATTCCTGGAATGCCACCTTTAGGCATGTTAGCCGCCGGTACAATCGCTTTCTTAAAGCCGTGTTTAAATGCTTCATTTAAACGCTCTTGTCCGCTCGGTACAGGTCGAATCTCACCCGCTAGGCCTACTTCTCCAAATACCACCACATCTTTTGGTAATGCGCGGTCTCTGAAACTAGAAAGTAGAGCCATCACCAGCGCAAGATCAGCACTGGTTTCGGTTACTTTAACACCACCGACGACATTCACAAACACATCTTGGTCAGCCATTTGTAAGCCGCCGTGTTTATGCAGCACCGCTAATAACAAAGAAAGCCTGTTTTGCTCTAGGCCGACAGCGACGCGACGTGGGTTAGCCAGCTGTGAATAATCCACCAGCGCTTGGATTTCGACAAGAAGTGGACGCGTCCCTTCCCACACCACCATGACAGAACTGCCCGAGGTTTCTTCTTCACCACGAGACAAGAAGATAGCGGATGGGTTGCTGACTTCTTTTAGCCCTTGGCCTGTCATCGCAAACACACCCAGTTCATTCACTGCACCAAAACGGTTTTTGTGGCTGCGTAGCGTTCTAAAACGGCTATCGGTTCCGCCATCTAATAAAACAGAACAGTCAATAATGTGCTCAAGTACTTTTGGCCCTGCTAAGGTGCCGTCTTTAGTTACGTGTCCAACTAAGAACACAGCAACGTTATTCTGTTTTGCGTAGCGCGTTAATGCGGTTGCCGATTCACGAACCTGTGCAACACTGCCCGGAGAAGATTGAACATCCGCAACGTGCATAACTTGGATCGAGTCGATAACCATGATCTTTGGCTGTTCTTTTTCAGCAACCTGACAGATCTTATCTACGTTGGTTTCAGAGAGCATCTTTAGGTGCTCTTTTGGTAATCCAAGTCGAGAGGCGCGCATTGCAACCTGCTGTAAAGATTCTTCACCTGTTACATAAAGAGTCGGCAGTTGAGAAGAGAGCTGACACATGGTCTGCAATAATAGTGTTGATTTACCCGCGCCTGGGTTACCACCAATCAGGATCGCAGCACCCGGTACGACACCACCACCAAGTACGCGGTCTAGCTCTTTAAAGCCACTGCTAAAACGTGGGACTTCTTGCAGATCGATTTCTGACAGCGTTTGAACCGAAGATTCAGTTGCACCGCCCGCATAACCACTCAATCGTTCATTACGTGCGACCTGAGGTGAAGCGGCTAACCTAACTTCTGTAATCGTGTTCCAAGCACCACATGCATTGCACTGCCCCTGCCAACGTGGAAAATCGGCACCACAGTCATTACACACATAAGCTCGCTTTGCCTTCGCCATAAAACCTCAATAATTTACTCAATTACACAATGATGTTGTCAATTTGTGACTTATTTGACCGTACGGATAAAAATAAAAGTTGCAGTCATACCACTTATACTTAAAGATCGATTTAAACTAGTCGATAACATAAACGCACCGTCCATTCTAACAAGAAAAGTATGCAGCAATCTGAAATTCTATCTGTAGCAGAACGTTTAATCCCGGCTTACCACGCCGAAGATTTCGAATTCCTTCTTTCTCAAATGACAGAAGGGGAATCGCCGTCTCTGAAGCTGCTCGTTAAAATGGAACTGAATCGTATCATGGCTCCGTGTACAAAGAGCATTGATTTACGCGGGCGTATTGATAATGAGTGTCGTCAGTTCACTCTCGATGGCCGTAAGCACTGGCTCGATGATATCGCTTTAAACGCATATCAACGTGGTACGAAAAAGTTTAAAGGTTACACAGAAGGCGCATGGGAGTTAGTAATGACTCCGCGAACTCAGCCTCTGAGCGTTGTTAAAACATCTTCTCAAGGTAACCACGACATTACTAGCGCCAATAGCCCGTACGAAGCGGAAGCTATTAACCTAGGTTACGACTTAAAACGCCAAGAGAACAGACTCAAGATTAGCTCGCAGGTCGAGATCACCACATCGAAAGGGCAAAGCCTACATGGTGTAACGGTTGATATCTCCCCGTCGGGTGCAAAGTTCAAAGTACCGAGCGCCTTTCGATACAACCTCGGCGAGATCATCAGCGTTAAGTTCTCAGAGCTTATCGAAAAGTCCCAAGAAAACGATGTTAACCAAGCGGTTGAATTTCGTGTTTTGGGTATCGACGAATCTTATGAGAACAACGCGGTCAAATTTCTAAGAACCATCAAGGTAAGCGACAACAATATTGTGGCTCGCTTACTCGATGAGTCTTTAAATAGCACCAGTAAGAAAACCAGCCATGAGAATCAAGATAGGATTATTCGAACTCGTACTCGAGGAATCGAACATACCTATCTAAAGCATACTTGTAACCTACCCCTGTTTTTCAGCGGCAGCGAACTAAAGCTTGCCCTACTGACGGATAACAACCATCCATTATGGCAATATTGGCACGACGAACGAAATCAACAAGCGCTGGGTACCCTGTTCAACGAGCAACGTATGAACCTGTTGGCGAAACCAGGAGTGAAGGGAACCAGTAACGTTATCTACTCTTTTACCCATGAACACCAAAACAAGACCTTGTTCTATTCAATGATGCTGCCTGAAGCCTCTCGTGAACAAAGACAGCTGTTCTGGCACATCGGTGGCAAACGTAAAAGTTGGAAGGCGTTCAAGTTCTCGGTTTTCGAACTTTCAGACACTGAGCGACAAGCATTAGCTAAACACTCGGATACGCTGGCTCAAAGCTCAGCTCAACTGACGCATTGCGGAATCTTGCAAGAGATTGGCGATCACGAAAGTGCGGCGGACTATCTTCTGAGTGAAAAGCCACGCATTCCAAGCAGTGAATTGAACCGCTTCCGTCACCCGCGTACTGTCGTCGGCAATAGTCAAAGCATCTACTTTGACTCTCAGACTCGTCGTAAAGAGCCGAGATACCAATTTAAGTCACCGTTGCAACTTACATCACAAGATGGCGCAGCGGCGAACGGACACACCTTAGATATTTCGAAGCGTGGACTGAGCATTAGCCTTGAACACCCAATGGTACTCAAGATTAATGATCCGGTATTAGTGAACTTCAATGAACTGCAGCTCTATGACAAGAACCTGCCACTGAGCACAGTGCCTTACCACGTAATTCGAGTGAGTCCGAATGGTCGCAACGTGCAGTTGGTTATTGCCGAGAACGCCAAGACAATGCGTACCATCGCTTTCCTTAATGGGCTTATCGATCAAAACCAAAGTAAGCTGATTAAGAAGCAAGAGATACTGCCAACACATTCGCTACTCGAATCACTGCACAACATTTTGTTGAGCAAGATGGTCAGTAACCCAATATTCATTGATAAGCCAAGTTCAACGCTGCGCTGTAAGATCATTGGTGTGAATTTCCCACTGAATAAGCATCTAACGTTACTTGCTAAACTTGGTCACAACCAAAAGTTCTCACTCGAGCCAATCTTCAAGGGTCACACCAACTCACTGTTGGCTGAGCCACTAAAAAGAATTGAAGGTGCGGAGCCTAAGCATCATGACGTGTACATTGCTGCAGTGAAGTTTGGCGACAAAATCCAGTCGGTACACACCAAGTTGGTCAAAGACTTCGCCTCAGCAAAGGAACGCATCTTATTCATCAAGAAAGCGCAGCACTTAGGTGATGTGTATGTATTGCGAGTCACCACGGCACCTATCTTTAATCCGCTAACGAGTTTATTCCAGTCGGATTTAGAAGAGCTTTCACGCATCAGTATGCATCAAGCTAAGAAGCTAGAGAATGAGGTGACGGCGTTTATCGGTTATGGCGAGATAGAGGACATTACCGATGAAGTGCTGATTCGATTGGAGCTAACACGCTAGCCTCGAGTGGCGTATTAACTTAAGCATGAAAATTGAAAAAGCAGGCTGATAGCCTGCTTTTTTTGTGTCTGAGCCACTATTGCTAAATAAGATACATAGCCAATAGCACTTAGGTAGAGCCCCTAAGGTTTCGCTTGCCAGCTGATCTTCTGTTGCTTAGCCAATACACCCGACAAGATACACAGCACACCGCCTAAACCTGCGTAACGAACAGCAGTTTGAGCTTGCTGCTCTACTTTTGGTTTTGCGTGGTAGGCAATGCCTAAACCTGCAGAGCCCATCATCACCAAGTCATTGGCACCATCACCAACGGCAACGGTATTATGTAGTTCCAATTCGTACTCTTCAGCCAACTCTACCAAGATATCCGCTTTGGTCTGCGCCGAAACAACATCGCCTAAGACTTCACCCGTCAACTTACCGTTGACGATCTCAAGCGTGTTTGATTGAGCATGGTCTAGATCAAGGGTATCTTTCAGGTAGTCAGAGAAGTAAGTAAAACCGCCTGATGCAATCGCCGTTTTCCAGCCAAGCTTATTTAGAGTATTCACCAGCCCGACCAAGTCTGGCATGAATGGCAATGACTGACGCACTTGCTCTAATATCGATTCATCCGCACCTTTCAGTGCTCCTACTCGCTGGCGTAGGCTCTGTTCAAAGTCGAGCTCGCCTTGCATTGCTCGTTCTGTGATTTCAGAGACTAACTCTCCCACTCCAGCTAGCTTGGCAATCTCATCGATGCATTCAATTTGAATCGCTGTGGAATCCATATCCATCACGATCAAACCTGGCTTAGATAAGTCTGGGACCTCGCTAAGGCAAGCATAATCAAGCTTTAGCGCTTGGAGGATTTCTTCGTGTGCTGGCGTTAGATTGCCTGACATCAAAGCCACTTCATAATGCCCAACCTTCCACGTATCGAGGATGGTGTTGTAAGTGCCAGTGAAAAAGTCGATGTCATCGAAAGATTGTGGAGATAGGTACTCACCAAACACAATCCAATTGGCCTTGGATTTAGCGAGTTGAGAAGCGAAACGAGTCTCGGGGAGTCGAGTTAATAATGTCGTATGCCTTTTTATCGGCAGATATTTCTGAGCGTCCATGTGTATGATTCCTAATTAACTATGCTAAACGTTAACCTATTGCAATTTGAAAACGCAAGTCTCAATATGTCTTAATCATAACATTTGTTTATTTCAGGCTTCGTGAAACATGAATGAATCATTGTTCTCAATACGTAACGCTTTACGAATGCTAGCCCTCATTTTGTTGGCTACCATGTTCGTTGTAACGATTAAAAATACGGTCGTGATCAGTAAAGGTAACGAGAAGATCCAAGCAAAACAGTTGGAAACTCTTACCAAGCTGCTTATCTCTCAGGCATCACTTTCAGCCAGCAAGATGATCACGCAACAAGACCAAGAGCGATTGCTTGATCTGACTAACCAGCTATCTCAAGACCGACTGGTGTTCGATACCACCATCTATGATGCAGAGGGTATTCGACTGGCTTCGAGCGAAAAAGCCCTCTCGGTACGTGAGGTTCTTGGCTTAGATACACCACTTTCAACAGCAAGTATCGGCAGACAACAGTTAGTTGAACCTATTTATTCTCCAGAGAAAACGATCATCGGCTTTATTCGAGTGACTTTTGAAACCGGTAAGATGACGGCGATTTCTGATCACCACTACCGCAAAAGTGATCGCTACATGATCGGTATGGTGTTGATGGGGTTTGTGAGTGGCGTGTTGTTCATCATGCTGATTCGCAGAAGACCAACTAAGTCTGGTGAGAACTTACTATTGAAAAATGTAAGCTCATAAACACACTAAGCTTACAATAAATACTAGACTCAGAATAAGTACAGCAATCCAATAAAAAGCCCCGACGCTCAGGCAGCAACGGGGCTTTTTGTTATCTGTTAACTTATCAAGCTAAGACAAATCAAGATTATTCTTGGTCACCAAGCAACACTGAGTCTAGTGCGATAACCATCATGTCGTTGAAAGTCGTTTGACGTTCATCTGATGTCGTTTGCTCACCAGTCTTGATGTGGTCAGAAACAGTACAGATCGTTAGAGCTTTTGCGCCGTATTCAGCACATACACCATAGATGCCAGCCGCTTCCATCTCTACGCCAACAATGCCGTATTTGTCCATTACTTCGAACATCTCTGGATCTGGCGTGTAGAACAGCTCAGCCGAGAACAGGTTACCGACTTTTACGCCGACACCGAGAGCTTTGGCTGCATCTTCTGCCGCGCGCACCATTTTGTAATCCGCAATAGCCGCAAAGTCATGATCTTTAAAGCGAATACGGTTCACTTTAGAGTCAGTACATGCGCCCATGCCGATCACCACATCACGCACTTTGATATCTTCGCTCACTGCACCACAACTGCCCACACGAATGATCTTCTTCACACCAAAGTCTTTGATAAGCTCAGTCGCGTAAATAGAACAAGATGGAATGCCCATACCGTGTCCCATTACCGAAACCTTACGACCTTTGTAAGTACCGGTGTAACCAAACATGTTGCGAACGTCGCACACTTGAACCACTTCTTCTAAGAAGGTTTCAGCGATGTATTTAGCACGTAGCGGATCGCCTGGCATTAAAACTACGTCAGCGAAATCACCCATTTCAGCATTAATATGTGGAGTAGCCATTGAAAATATCCTTAATCTCAAAACAAAAAAAGAAGAGAGAAGTTTCCCTCTCTCTTCGTTAACTATTATAGAAAGCTTGTACCGTGTCCCATTGGCGATGTACCAAAGTATGACGCTAAGCTTTGACCGATATCAGCAAATGTATCGCGACGGCCTAAAGAACCGGCTGGAACCTTCTGACCGTAAACAATCACAGGGATGTGCTCACGAGTATGGTCTGTACCTGGCCATGTCGGATCACAACCGTGGTCTGCAGTTAGGATAAGCACATCGTCTTCTTTCATCATATCGATGATTTCATCGATGCGACCATCGAAGTACTCAAGTGCCGCTGCGTAACCAGCAACATCACGGCGGTGGCCGTAAGCTGAGTCGAAATCAACGAAGTTAGTGAACACGATAGTGTTGTCGCCTGCTTCATTGATCGCATCTTTGGTTGCTTCAAATAGCGCAGGAATACCTGTTGCTTTGGTTTTCTGAGTGATGCCACAACCCGCGTAGATATCAGAGATCTTGCCGATTGAGTGAACGTTACCGCCCTTCTCATCAACCAACTTCTGAAGAATGGTGGCTGCAGGTGGCTCAACAGAAAGATCACGACGGTTACCAGTACGTTCGAATTGACCTTTACCTGGGCCAATGAACGGACGAGCGATAACACGACCAATGTTGTAGTCTTCTAGCTCTTCACGAGCAATCTGACAAAGGTCTAATAGGTTTTGCAGGCCGAATGTCTCTTCGTGACAAGCGATCTGGAAAACAGAGTCTGCAGAAGTATAGAAGATTGGCAGACCAGTCTTCATGTGCTCTTCACCTAGGTTATCTAGGATTTCCGTACCAGATGAGTGGCAGTTACCCAAGAAACCAGACAGGCCTGCACGCTCAAGGATGCGGTCAGTCAGTTCTTTTGGGAAGCTGTTCTCTTTGTCGGTGAAGTAGCCCCAGTCAAACAGTACAGGAACACCTGCGATTTCCCAGTGACCTGATGGCGTGTCTTTACCAGAAGACAGCTCAGCAGCGTGACCGTAAGCGCCAATGATCTCTGCGTCTGCATCCATACCAGGAGCAAAACGACCCGTAGACTCTTTGTGAGCCATCGCTAGACCTAGCTTAGACAGGTTTGGCAGTGCCAGTGAACCTTTACGATCTGCATTGTCTGCAAGACCTTGGTCACAATGATCTGCGATGTGGCCCATAGTGTCAGAACCTACATCACCAAATTTGTCTGCATCCGCTGTTTCACCGATACCGAATGAATCTAAAACTAAAATAAATGCTCTTTTCATTTTCTTCACCAACTTATTGCTCTTTGCACCAGAACTCTGTTTATCGGTATACGCGAGGTATACCGATACCTGTTATTTACACGTCTTCAGAACGAATCTGACGGTAAACGTCTGGCGTTGCTGTATATTCTCCGCCCACAGTGATTGCATTTTGTAATGCTGTTGCAGCTTCTTGCCACTGTTGTTCGTTACGAGCATGAATCATTGCTAATGGCTTATCTTCACTTGCTACTTCACCTAGGCGAATGAAGTGATCAAAACCGACTGCGTAATCAATGCTGTCAGTTGCTACACGACGACCGCCGCCCATACCAACCACAGCCATACCAATTGCACGAGTATCCATTGCTGATACCACACCGCTTTCTAACGCGTACACTGGCTTAATAATGTCTGCTTTTTCTAGGTAGTTATCGTAGTTCATTACGAAATCAACTGGACCACCAAGGCCCGCTACCATTTTACCGAAGCACTCTGCTGCCTTACCGTTATCCAGTACTGCCATCAGTTTTTCGCGCGCTTCGTCTGAGTCTTTAGCTAGGTTACCGAGCACCAGCATTTCAGCACACGATGCTAGAGTGATCTCTAACAAGCGAGGGTTACGGTATTCACCCGTTAGGAACTGAACCGCTTCACGAACTTCTACTGCGTTACCCGCTGAAGAAGCCAGCACTTGGTTCATGTCCGTTAGGATTGCTGTTGTTTTAGTACCCGCACCGTTTGCTACTGCAACGATAGATTTCGCTAGCTCTTCAGATGCTTCGTAAGTCGGCATGAATGCGCCTGAACCTACTTTTACATCCATCACTAGAGAATCAAGGCCCGCAGCCAGTTTCTTAGATAGGATTGAAGCCGTGATCAGCGAGATGTTATCGACTGTTGCTGTGATATCACGAGTTGCGTAAACACGCTTGTCAGCAGGAGCTAGATCGCCTGTTTGACCGATGATAGCCACGCCAGCATCTTTCGTTACTTCACCGAACACATCGTTGGTTGGTGTAATGTTGTAACCCGGAATAGATTCCAGCTTGTCTAGCGTACCGCCAGTGTGGCCTAAACCACGACCAGAGATCATTGGAACGAAACCGCCACATGCTGCCACCATTGGGCCAAGCATCAGAGAAGTAACGTCGCCAACACCACCAGTAGAGTGTTTATCAACGATTGGGCCATCAAAGTTCATGTGGCTCCAGTCAATCACCATGCCTGAATCACGCATTGCACACGTTAGTGCGATACGTTCTGGCATCGTCATTTCATTAAAAAAGATAGCCATTGCGAATGCGGCAATTTGGCCTTCAGAAACCGTGTTCTTAGCCACACCTTGAATGAAGAAGTTAATTTCTTCAGCTGTTAGGACTTCACCGTCACGTTTTCTGCGAATAATTTCTTGAGGTAGATACATTAGTGCCTCCCAAACTCTAGTGAGTATGGTTTGTAGGGAAAAGAGGTAATATGGAGTGGCTTGACGCCACTCCATCAAACAGACTTATTATGTTCAATACTCTAAATATTTGGCGTTGCAGTTAGGCGACCAGTGAGTTCATTCCTATGAGCATAGAGGCTCTATGTGATTAGGAGGAACTTACGCAGTCAACAACGCTGCGGTGTCAAATATGACGAGTAAATTAGTATGCTGCTGGATCAGCAGTCTGGTCTGTCACTTCTAATGTATTAAGAAGGTTAGTTAGTAGGCTTGAAGCACCAAAACGGTAGTGCATGTTGTCTGCCCACTCAGCGCCTAGTAGCTCATCAGCCATTGCTAGGTATAGTGCTGCATCTTCAGCAGTACGTACGCCACCAGCTGGTTTGAAACCAACTGTTTTAGCAACGCCCATGTCACGGATAACTTCAAGCATCATGCGCGCGTACTCTGGAGTCGCGTTTACTGGCACTTTACCTGTTGAAGTTTTGATGAAGTCTGCACCTGCTTCGATACAGATTTGAGAAGCTTTCTTGATTAGTGCTTCTTCTTTCAGTTCACCTGTTTCGATGATCACTTTAAGCGTGATGTCACCACAAGCTGCTTTACACTGTTTAACTAGCTCAAAGCCAACTTCTTCGTTGCCAGCAATAAGAGCACGGTATGGGAATACTACGTCAACTTCGTCTGCGCCGTACGCTACCGCTGCTTTTGTTTCTGCAACAGCAATTTCGATGTCGTCATTACCATGAGGGAAGTTAGTTACAGTCGCAATGCGTACTTCTGGAGTACCTTGCTCACGCAACGCTTTCTTAGCTGCTGGGATAAAGCGAGGGTAAATACAGATTGCAGCGGTGTTGCCTACTGCAGTCTTCGCGTCATGACAAAGCGCCACTACTTTTTCAGTAGTATCGTCGTCATTTAGCGTAGTTAGGTCCATAAGTTTAAGTGCACGTAGAGCTGCTGCTTTTAAATCGCTCATTTCTATCTCCGATCAATATATTCAAATAGTTAACTACTTCGCCCTCCATCCAGTATAGATGGATATTTTAGTAATGCTCAGTAGCCACAAATGAACGGACTTGGTTCCCTGAAGACTTGATAACTTTCGCTACCAATTGCAATCCTTGTCACCGCACAGTACCAGTTTGGTCTATGGCACAACAAATCAGTCATGTTGTGTCTAACATCTATAGCGTATCGCTAATTTTGGCTTAATCCCAGAAGAATAACGTTCGAGTTGATTTCGAGGTTACTTTCTTGCCAACAGAGACATCCTATCCCTTTAGCTTATACATTATAGGTATCCATCAATAAATTGTAGTGCTCCTTAGAACGCAAACGGTTTGTATCTCAAAAAAACATTCTAGACCCTACATCGAATCTAAGCATAAGCGCGTGCATATACTAAAAACGGCAGGCCTAAAAACAAAAAAGCCCCGCAGCAATTTCTTGCTACGGGGCGATATTATTATGGCGTCTATATATCGATTTCTAACTAATTAGAAAGACAGGAAGAAGCCAGCAATTGTTGCTGCCATCAGGTTAGATAGAGTACCAGCAATTACCGCTTTAACACCCATACGTGCGATGTCGTGGCGACGGCTTGGTGCAATACCACCTAGACCACCTAGAAGAATCGCAATTGAAGAAAGGTTTGCGAAACCACATAGTGCGAATGCGATGATAGCTTGAGTCTTCTCAGACATCACTTGACCAGTTGCTGCAACAACTTGAGCGTTTTCACCAACGTATGGTACGAAGTTTAGGTATGCAACGAATTCGTTAACAACTGTCTTCTGACCAATGAAAGAACCAGCGATAGTTGCTTCTTCCCATGGAACACCAATGATGAATGCTAGCGGTGCGAAGATCCAACCTAGAAGAAGTTCTAGAGTTAGGTTTTCCATACCGAACCAACCACCGATGCCACCTAGGATACCGTTGATTAGAGCAATTAGACCGATGAATGCTAGTAGCATTGCACCAACGTTAAGTGCTAGTTGTAGACCAACTGATGCGCCACCTGCTGCTGCGTCGATAACGTTAGCTGGTTTGTCATCGCCACCGTCCATTTCGTCAGCGATGTTGTCGTCTGGCGTATCTGTTTCAGGCTTGATGATTTTAGCGAATAGTAGACCACCTGGTGCTGCCATGAATGATGCTGCTACAAGGTACTCTAGAGGTACACCCATAGATGCGTAACCCGCTAGTACACCACCAGCTACAGAAGCCAAACCACCACACATTACTGCGAATAGTTCAGAGTTAGTCATTTTAGGAACAAATGGACGAACAACTAGAGGTGCTTCAGTTTGACCAACGAAGATGTTTGCTGCTGCAGACATAGACTCGGCGCGAGAAGTACCTAGAGCTTTCTGAAGACCACCACCAAGAACTTTGATTACAATTTGCATAACACCAATGTAGTAAAGTACAGAGATAAGTGCAGAGAAGAAAATCAGAGTTGGTAGTACTTGGAAAGCAAAGATGAAACCGATACCGTCAACTGAGAAGTTAACTAGGCTGCCGAATAGGAAACCAGTACCGTCTTTACCGTAGTCGATCACGTTTGCTACACCAGCAGAGAAACCTGCAAGTAGATCACGACCCCAAGGGATGTAAAGTACGAATGCACCAAGTGCGAATTGGATAGCGAAAGCGCCACCCACTGTTCTTAGATTAATAGCTTTGCGGTTGTCAGATAGTAGTACTGCGATTGCGATCAGTGCAACCATTCCGACTAGGCTCATAAACAGGCTCATAGTTTATGACTTCCTTATTAGTTATTTATTGGCGTGTTACAAAATGGGGCTATAAAGCGGAGGCAATTATACTCATGCGACCACTAATAAAGTAATGCCGTCCTCACACTTTCGTAGAAGATTCATGTACCATTCACACGCAAATGTGACCCAAATCACAAGCTCAGTGCAATTTACGCAAACGATAAACAAAAACCTTCGATTTTATTCACATATACCGAATGCGCGATGGCTATTTTGCCAAATTTGCGCTGCAATCGATTGCTTTGGCTCTTTTCTAAGCAAAAAAAGTTCATTTAAGATCGTAACTAAATATTTGGAATGATTAACATTTCCTTGGTTTCCATACATGGGCATGTCCGGAGCATCCGTTTCCAATACCAGACATTCAAGGGGCAATTTTGCGATGGTTGTGCGTGTTTTTTGCGCTCTTGGGTAAGTTATCGTTCCACCGACGCCAATATAGAAACCGAGCTTGATCCACGCCAAAGCTTGCTGTTCACTCCCAGAAAAACCGTGAATCACACCACCTAAGGTGAACTTATGCTGCTTTATTAGCTCGATAAGTCGGTTGTAAGACTTCCTCTCATGGATGATTAAAGGCAGGTCAAACGCCTTGGCAAGTTCCATTTGCTGGATGAAAAAGCGCTCTTGTTTCTCCTGTTCCACATCCACAAAAAAGTCCAACCCACACTCACCAATGGCCACACACTGACGTGTTTTTGATGCGAGTAGTTGGTGAAGTTCTTCAAATTGCATCTCATCCGCTTGCTCTAAAAAGTAAGGATGGAAGCCTAATGCGTAGTAAACATTGGGGTGAGATTGCGCAATTTTCTCAAGCTTATGCCAGTTATTTTGACCGATAGAAGGGATGAGTAACTTCTCAACTTGAGCCTGTTTTGCCTCTTTGATATATCCCTCAATGCTCAGCTCATGGGTAAAACCTTGCTCAAACGCCCCAAAGTCTGCGTGGCAATGTGTATCAAATAGCGGAAAATCACTTGTTTGCTGTGTCATCTTTCCCACTCTCAGCTTGCTGCCCTTGAGGATCTCGACGATAAGGAACACAACTGCGCTTGTTTTCAGGCGTTAGCCCAAGCTCTTCACACCACTTATCATATCTTTTAACCCAAGTTTTTATCCAACCCAACATAACTGCCTCTAACCTCAGCCTTTAAACCTCAAATAAAACGCATTAAAAAACGCCTATTGCAGAACAATAGACGTTTTTGTTTAACTCTAATAGATCGCGGAGAAATTAGTGCTCGCGCGTCGCTCGGAATTGAACTTCAGGGAAACGTTCAGAAGCTAGGTTCAAGTTCACCATAGTTGGTGCGATGTAAGACAGGTTGTCACCGCCATCTAGCGCTAGGTTAGATTGGTTCTTACGTTTGAACTCTTCCAGTTTCTTAGCGTCGTCACACTCAACCCAGCGAGCTGTTGCAACGTTAACACCTTCGTAGATAGCTTCTACGTTGTATTCCGCTTTCAAGCGCGCTACAACCACGTCGAACTGAAGTACACCAACCGCACCAACGATCAGATCGTTGTTCTGCATAGGACGGAATACTTGTACTGCGCCCTCTTCAGAAAGCTGAACTAAGCCTTTTAGAAGTTGCTTCTGCTTAAGTGGATCGCGTAGGCGAATACGACGGAATAGCTCAGGTGCGAAGTTAGGAATACCAGCGAACTTAAGGCTCTCACCTTGAGTAAAGGTATCGCCAATCTGGATTGTGCCATGGTTATGCAGACCAATAATGTCACCAGCGTATGCTTTTTCAGCACGCGCACGGTCGCCCGCCATGAAGGTTACCGCATCCGAAATACTTACGTTCTTACCAGTACGAACATGGTTCATCTTCATGCCTTGGTCGTAAGTACCTGATACGATACGCATGAATGCGATACGGTCACGGTGTTTTGGATCCATGTTTGCTTGGATCTTAAACACGAAACCAGAGAATTTCTCTTCTGTCGCTTCTACATCACGCTCATTCGCTTGGCGCGTTTGAGGTGCAGGAGCCCACTTCGTTAGACCATCAAGCATGTGGTCAACACCAAAGTTACCCAATGCAGTACCGAAGTAAACCGGCGTTAGTTCACCCGCTAGGAACAGTTCATGATCAAACTCAGGACAAGCACCGATAACAAGCTCTAGTTCTTCACGTACGCTTTCCGCAAGATCAGCACCTACCGCTTCATCTAGCTCAGGGTTGTCCAAACCTTTAATGATGCGAACTTCTTGAATCTCATGACCGTGGCCAGATTCGTACAAGATCGTTTCGTCACGGTGAATATGGTAAACACCTTTAAACTCTTTACCACAACCGATTGGCCATGAGATCGGAGCACAGGCCATACCTAGCTCGCTTTCCACTTCATCAAGCACTTCCATCGGGTCACGAACATCACGGTCAAGTTTGTTCATAAACGTTACGATTGGAGTATCACGAAGACGTGTTACTTCCATCAGCTTACGAGTACGGTCTTCGACACCTTTAGCAGCATCGATAACCATCAAACAAGAATCAACCGCTGTTAGCGTACGGTACGTATCTTCCGAGAAATCTTCGTGTCCTGGAGTATCGAGTAGGTTTACTAGGCAATCATTGTATGGGAATTGCATTACCGACGTAGTTACCGAGATACCACGTTCTTTTTCCATCTCCATCCAGTCAGATTTAGCGTGCTGGTTAGAGCCACGGCCTTTTACGGTACCCGCTTTTTGAATCGCGTTTCCGAATAAAAGAACTTTTTCAGTAATCGTGGTTTTACCCGCATCCGGGTGAGAGATAATCGCAAACGTTCTACGTTTGCTCACTTCTTGTTGGAAAGACATAGTCGCCCTTTGCTGATCTAAAGCGTAAAAAGGGCAAGTAGATAATACTTGCCCTTGAATTCTGTGTGCGGATTATACAGAAAGCGTATCACTTTCTAAAGGGTCAGTTTACACCCTATTTTTTGGCTAATTTTGTGATTAGCTATCTAGTTAGCGAAAAGACGTAACATGACTAGCTAGAAGACATAAAAAGATAGCTCATAATGATGGCATCTTCGTTGCCTTGTTTAGTTGGATAGTAATTACGACGGCGATCAACTTCGTTGAAGCCTGCCTTTTCGTAAAGATTAAACGCGTTCACATTACTTTCGCGAACTTCCAGCCAAGCGCTTTCAGCATCAGCTTGTTCACATATATCAAGGAAATGTTCAGTTAGTGCCTTACCATAACCTTTGCCTTGCTTGCTTGGGTCTACCGCAATATTAAGCAGCGTCACTTCACCAACAATATTTTGAGCGAAGAAATAGCCCACCACTTGTCCATCAACTTCAAGGACATGATGACAAGCGCCTCGGCTATCAAGATCTCGGATCATATTTTCAGACCAAGGGTGAGAATGCGCGGCCTGCTCTATCTTCCAAATGGCGTCTAGGTGTTGTTGTGAAGTCGGTAAAAATTGATTAGTCATAAGCACAAATTTGTTGCCATAAGTCGCGGCGGTGTTGGTTGTTACCGTTAATGTCAGACAGTAATGGCGATTGAAGTGTTTTAGCCTTCAGCTCTTGAGCCGACTCACAACCAGCAAACCATATCCACTCAACCGAACCTAAATCCACAGTAGACAAGTGTTGCGGTTGAAGGTGTAAAGCCTGAGATAAGTCGAGCTTGATACTTTTGAGTACTCGCTCAAACATCACGGCGAGATCTTCCTGAGGTTTTTCAGGCGAAACCAACAGTAACTTGCAATCGCTCGAGAGCGGAGTCAATTCAGATTCATAACCTGCTAAACGCTCTGGGTGACTTAGTTCCCATTGGCTAATGCCCATCTCATGTAGGTATTGCGCGTGTGTTTGTGACATATCTAGCGGTAGTAACCTTAAGTTTATTGGAACCAAAGTTTATTGGAGCCAGAAGTTTGTTAGAACTAGTTTTGTGAAAGCTGCCTCTATTGAAAGAGCGCTTATTAGAGCAGGGCTGATACTAACAAAAAATAAAGGAGCATCAAGCTCCTTTATTTAGACTAAATCAGTTTGTATCTTGTTGCGTGATAAATCAGCTTATAAGTCGTTGAACTCGGGGCTGTAAGCAATCTCACCAGCATGTCCAGCAAACGCACCGTTTACCAATTCAATCGCTTGGAAAGCACCTTCAGGCACATCCCAAACACAACTCAGGCCAAACTCGCTCGCAGCCTTGAAACCAAAGCGGCTGTAATAAGCAGGGTCACCCAACACAACGCAAGCTGGGTAACCAAAATCAACCAAAGTGGAAAACGCATCTTCAACTAGAGATTTGGCAATGCCTTGGTTGCGGAACTCTTCTTTCACAGCGAGAGGCGCAAGCCCTTGCCAGTTATGATCGTCGCCATCAAGAGTGATAGGGCTAAACATCAGGTGACCAACCACCTCGCCTTCATCAGAACAAGCCACCAGCGATAGCGTTAAATGGCTATTCTCACGCAAGCTCATAACCAAGTTAGCTTCTGCATCTGTTTCAAAAACAGATTTCAATAAACGATCAATGACAAGTATATCTGCCGGTGCTTCAGTTCGAATAAGCATTCATTACCTCACTTTGTGTATCTGGGGATTGTACTCCCTTCTGCACAAAATCAGCTAATTGATTTAACAAAGTTTTCATAGGAGTCGGCAATAAGTCCAAATCTACGCTATCCATCAAGTTTTTAACTTCTAAACCGAGCTCGGTATCGCCTTCAATAGACAGTCTACGTTGGAAGAAAAGCGTATCTGGGTCTTCTTTACGCCCCGCAATCAACACAAGATCGTTAAGATTGCCGCTAAAGCTTACATCTTCAACCACCTCTTTATCAGCTACAACCAGTTGCTCATTTTTGTAGCTAATACACCAACTTAACCCCATGTCTTTTATTGAGACTTTCAGCCATTTGTCTTCTAAAAACTCAAAGTCACCGTCCTCTAAAGCTTCCTTGAATACATTCTTAAGCGCCTCCAATAAGGCTCTTTTTTGTACTGTTTTAGGCAATAACTGGACTGGAGATCGCAAAATTGATGCGGCATTTTGAACTAGTTGAGTGCGAATCTTGTTTATCACGTGACTTATCCGTAACTTTGTCAATAATATGGAATGCATCATAGATGATGTTGAGATCTCAGTTACTGTTATGTATCAAATTAACTTCTGTTTGATACTCGACCTTTAATATCCTGAAAATCACAGTTATAGTAACTCAGGTAATGAGAATTACAGCGGATCGCTGCACTCACAGGTAAATATCGATAGCCACACAAAAAGTAATAAATATTTATCGATAGTGAATATTCAAGCTCTTGGAGAATTGGTAGTACTTTGATGCCTCCCCAACAACTACAACATTGGTTTACCCAGCTAACTGCAAATAGTCCGTTCTTTTTTGCAGTACTTGATGCTCAACATAACTATTTTATGGTGAATGAGCGTTACTGCGATATTGCTGGTTTGAGTCAAACAGAGCTTGCAGGCATGAATGATCGCCAAACATTGGGCGAACAGTTCTACCAACATCTCAAGCCTTACTATGAGCGTGCATTCAGTGGCGAAACGATTGAGGCCGAAGTCACCCTCAACGAAACAGACCTCGATACCAGCCTTCATTTCAGCCTATCTCCGCTTACCAATGGCAACAAAACCGACTACATCGTCTTTCACGCCTTCGACACATCAGAAAACCAAGTACTTGTCCGTTCTTTAGAAGAATCCGAAGCCAAATTCCACAAACTATCTCAACTACTTCCAGATGGATTACTGCTCGTTGAAAGTGACTACATTTTGTCATCTAACCCAGCAGCAGCGCGCTTGCTTGGCTTTAACTCAACCACAGAGTTAATTGGTGAAGAGTTGGGACGCCTATTTATCGATGAACAAACCAAAACAGTCTTCAATAATAACCTCAGCTCTATTATTTCTGAGTCTGGTTTGGTTTGCTTAACGGGTGCACGATGCGGCTTTGAACGTAAGGTTCAGCTCAACATCGACTCCACCACTGTTCTTGGAAGCAACACTCAGTTGGTGCTTATCCAAGACGCACAAGAAACCGTAAAACAATACACACCGGCAAACAGTGAAGATGCCTACATCGATGCACTGACCAAGCTCTACAACCGAGTTGGGTTTACGAAGCGTCTTGAGCAGTTCATTCACAACGATACGCCGGTGGTGATGCTCTACTTAGACATTGATAACTTCAAGAATATCAATGACTCACTTGGTCATCACATCGGTGACAAGGTGATAAAAGAGGTCGCTTCGCGCCTTAAACGCTTACTGCCTCGTAAGGCCGTGATTGGGCATTTAGGCGGGGATGAGTTTGGTATTATCTTGCCAGAACCTGAACATCAGCGAACACCTGAAATGCTCGCTGAAAAGATCATATCCCTTATCAACCAACCCTTCGATCTTCACCACTTTAGCAAACGCTTAGCCTGCTCAATTGGTAGCGTGAGCTTTCCTCAAGATGGGACTGATGCTCGTATCTTGCTGCAAAATGCAGACACAGCAATGTATGAAGCCAAAGATCGTGGTCGCAACCGCCTGATCAAGTTCAACGAACAGATGAACAAAGAAGCGCGCATGCGACTGTGGCTTGAGATAGAGCTACAAAAGGCGCTGCAACAAAATGGACTTGAGGTTTGGTATCAACCTAAGGTCAATGCCCGTGACTTCACCATTAACGGCGCTGAAGCTCTAGTACGTTGGAAGCACCCTGTCGAAGGTTATATCAGTCCTGCTGCGTTCATTCCTGTGGCAGAGCGAGCTGGACTTATTGAACAACTTGGCCGAGTGGTAATGCGTGAAGTGTTTGCTACGGTTAAGCGCTGGAAGATGCAAGGTATCCTTCCAGGTCGAGTGGCTATCAACCTTTCACCAGAACAGTTTGGTAACCCAAAGCTGATTGATTATATGGAAAAATTGCTGCGTTCGACCGAGCTTGATCCAAGTGCGATTACGTTTGAGCTAACGGAAAGCGCGGTAATGAGTGATAGTGAACACACACTTCAAATGCTTAACGCCATCAAGAAACTTGGCTTTGCTCTCTCAATTGATGATTTCGGTACAGGTTACTCTTCACTGTCTTACCTTGCTCGCTTCCCAATTGATGAGCTTAAAATAGACCGTGCTTTCATCTCTGATATCGATACCCTACCAAAGCAAATTACCGTAATTGAAAACATCATCAACCTAGGTAAATCTCTCGATTTGACCGTGGTTGCAGAAGGTGTCGAAACCAGTGAGCAAGCGACTCTGCTGTCTAACCTCAACTGTAGTTCGATTCAAGGCTTCCACTTCTATCGTCCGCAACCAAAACAAGATGTCGAAGAGTTGTTTGCTCAAAACCGCCGTCATAAGAACTGATTAGACGATTCCAATACGCACCTCATTCAAAACCAAAGCAACACACAAAACTACCACTCGTCAGTACCTCAAACGGAGTAAAAGCAGATTTATCCATCTAAACCTGCCTTACATCAATTCCGTCATTCACAATTCTTCATAAAATGCTCGCTTCAACTTAATTCTACTGGTAGTGAGCAAATGGAACTCTTATGCCCAGCGGGTAACTTACCTGCTTTGAAAACCGCTATTGATTGTGGTGCGGATGCTGTCTATATCGGATTCAAAGACGATACCAATGCCCGACACTTTGCAGGCCTAAACTTTGCGGGTAAAAAGCTCGATCGTGCTGTGCAGTATGTGCATGACCACAACAAGAAAATTCATGTTGCCCTAAACACATTTGCTCACCCAAATGGCTTCGACCGTTGGACTAATGCCGTAGACAATGCTGCTGCACTGGGTGTTGATGCGTTGATCATCGCAGACATCGCGGTGCTTGAGTACGCAGCAAATAAGTATCCAGATCTAGAACTGCACCTATCAGTGCAAGCATCTGCGACCAATGCGGCGGCTATCGACTTCTACCATAAAAACTTCAACATTAAGCGTGTCGTACTACCGCGTGTGTTGTCGATTCATCAGGTCAAACAGCTTTCTCGTAACATCACTTCTGACGTTGACCTTGAAGTATTCGCTTTTGGTAGCTTGTGCATCATGGCAGAAGGCCGTTGCTACCTCTCTTCATACATGACAGGCGAATCACCAAATACTGTTGGTGCTTGTTCTCCGGCGAAATACGTTCGCTGGCAAGAAACAGAAACTGGCCTCGAATCTCGCTTGAACGAAATCCTTATCGATAAGTATGAAGCAGGTGAGAACGCAGGTTACCCAACGCTGTGTAAAGGCCGCTTTGAAGCCGAGATCGATGGTGAACGTAAGCGCTATCACGCACTTGAAGAGCCCACCAGCCTCAACACGCTATCCATGTTGCCTGAGCTTTTCGCGGCAAACGTTGCCTCAGTGAAGATTGAAGGTCGCCAACGCAGCCCGGCTTATGTTGAACAAGTCACTCGCACTTGGCGCGCAGCTATCGATCGCTACTTAGCGAACCCAGAACAATACCAAGTGGAACAAGCTTGGAATGCGACACTGGCGAATGTATCTGAAGGTACACAAACCACGCTTGGCGCTTATCACCGTAAATGGCAATAGAGCCAAATGGAGAACTCAATGAAATACGCATTAGGCCCTCTACTTTATTTTTGGCCAAAACAAGACGTTGAAAGCTTCTATGAGCAAGCGAAATCAAGCTCAGCCGATATCATCTACCTAGGTGAAGCGGTGTGTTCAAAGCGTCGTGAGATGAAAGCGAAACACTGGATGGACATTGCTAAAGAGCTGTCGGCTTCAGGTAAGCAAGTCGTACTTTCCACCATGGCATTGCTAGAAGCACCAAGCGAAGTCAACATCATGAAGAAGTACATCGATAACGGTGACTTTGCGATCGAAGCCAATGATGTGTCTGCTATTCAACTGGCCAGCGAAAGCAAAGTACCTTTCGTGGTTGGCCCGGCAGTAAACACCTACAACGCACGCACCCTGAACCTGTTCTTGAAACAAGGTATGACGCGTTGGTGTATGCCGGTTGAGCTTTCTCGCGAATGGCTAAGCAACGTAATGACCCAGTGCGAAGAGCTAAATATTCGTAACAAGTTCGAAGTTGAAGTGTTTAGCCACGGCTACCTACCGCTTGCTTACTCAGCACGCTGCTTTACCGCTCGCGCTGAAAACAAAGCTAAAGACGATTGCGAAACCTGCTGTATCAAGTACCCAACAGGGCTACAAGTAGAAAGCCAAGAAGGCCAATCAGTCTTCAACCTTAACGGTATTCAGACGCAATCAGGCTACTGCTACAACCTAGTCAACGATTTGCCAAATATGCACGACTTGGTTGATGTGGTTCGTTTAAGCCCACTCGGCATCGATACCTTCTCTGAAATCAATAACTTCAGAGCGAACGAGCAAGGTCAAAAACCGATGAAGATTGAAAGCCGCCAATGTAATGGTTACTGGCATCAGCTTGCAGGTTTAGACGTTAAGAACATCTAGTTCCTCGCATTGGACTAACCAGCAACAGATACAAAAAAGGTCTAGCGTTCGCTAGACCTTTTTAATGCGACTTAAGAAACACGGCCTATGCCGTCGCTGTTTCCATCGGTGAGGCATCGAGCTTCTTTAAGTCTTTGTAGAGCATTACCATCACCACCACACTTAGTGCGATGTTAGACAGTGGGTACGCAATCCAGATCCCCGGCACACCATACAACTTAGGCATAATGTACAAGAACGGTAGTTGGATAAGCATATTACCTATAGTCACAAACATCGCCTTGCTGCCCTTGTTCACCGCTTGATAGTAAGCAGCTGCGACTACCAAGAAGCCATCCAGCGCCAGTGCAAACATGTGAAGGCGAATACCCAACACGGTGTACTCAACCAACTGAGGTTCGTCTGAGTTAAATACTGATACAAACTCACGTGGGAACGCATTGAGAAGCAGCACGAACGCCACACCAATCAATACCGAACTCATCATCGCAATCTTAAGTAGCTTGCGGATGTTTGCTTGGTTACGCGCACCATGGTTGTAGCTCACCAATGGTTGTATGCCGTTGGCGATACCTTCAGCCGTGAGATAATAAACCGTCACGATGTAGCCCAAAATCGCGTAAGCACCGATCATCAACTGGTCGCCATATTGAGAGAACAACGCATTGTGCAACGCCACCATCATCGAACCATAAGCGTACATAAAGAAGCTTGATGTACCAATGGCGAAGATTTGTGGAATCACATCCAGCTTCAATCTCAACTCATTCCAACGTAAACGTAGGTTTGCTCGACGCGAGAAGAAGTAAGCCAAGCCGAGAGCCGTTACTACAAACTGGGCAATCGCTGTTGCTAATGCTGCACCCATCAACTCCCAGCCATAGAGAGCGATAAACAGGTAATCGAGCACGATATTAATCACCGCACCAACGATCATCAGTATCGTCGCTAAGTTCGGACTGTCATCGTTACGCAGTAGAAACGGCATCGCGATCGAACCTAGCGTGAAGACACTAGCACCAATCAGAATGTGTAAGTACTGCAGACCAAGTTCATACACTCGCCCTTCAGCGCCCTGCCAAAGCAAGAAGTTATCAGCAAACAAGAACAGCAATGCAGAGACAATAGGCGTTATCGCTAACAACAAGGTTAAGCCCGTTGCTAAGATCTGCTTAGCGCCTTGAGTATCTTTTTCACCTTGGCGAATCGAGACAAGCGCACCTGTGCCCACACCCACCAACATACCAATACCAAGAATCGAACCAATCACAGGCCACGCAACATTGATACCTGCAAGTCCATCAGCCCCCACATAGCGGCCAATGAAGATGCCATCCACCACTTGGTACAGGCCATTAACCAACATGGCCGCCACGGTAGGGATTGTGTATCGCCAAAATTGACGACTAATTGAGTTACTCATTTCTTACTCTACTTTCATTTGTGAGTCGCATATCAACAAGATATGACTCGAAAAATTAGTTAACAAGGCTAACTAAATATCTAAATTATTTACTTTAAAGCTTTATTTAATAATAGGTTTAACTGCTGAGATTCTTGCTCAGACAAACGGCTTTCCAGTATCTGTGCCATGACCTGATAGATCTTACTTTCTTCTTCCAAGCCGACTTCCGCTTTGCTGGTCAGTACGACCAACTTAGACCTCGCATCTTCGAGCGAAGCTTTACGCTCAACGAGACCTTTTCTCTCTAACCTTTGAACCATAGTAGTTGCTGAAGGCTTGGTTACTTGCATTTCAATCGCCAGATCTGTCAATCGGATCGGTTCAGGAGAGGCTTGAATGACCTTCAAATAGTCATATTCATTGAAGCTCAATTGGCAAATAGGATCTTCATTTACCTGAGTGCGCCATATCTTAGAGGCGAAGCGCTCAATCTTTTCTAAATTCTGGTTCAGCATACTCACCTAATCAAAGAATGGCATTTAGTTAGCAAGACTAACTATTTTAGTGTTGTTTAAATAAAAAGCAATCAAAACGAGATGAAGATCATAAAAAAGGAGCATAAAAAAACCGCTGACAGACAGCGGCTTTTCGGAATCAAAATGTGTTGCTTACTTAGCGTTGGCTTCTTCTTCGGCCTCAGCCAGCTTAACTTGCGCTAAGTGCTCAGCTTTAAGTGTGGTGAAGATACGGCTTAACTCTAAGAAAGAGTAACGATGTTCTACGTATTCATACACGTTAAAAGAAACCGCTAACTTGTACAAAGAGATAGCATTCGCGTAATCACCATTCATATGGTAACGCTTAGCAAGGTAGAAGTACGTCTCTGTTAGACGCTGCGCAAGTAACGTGTTGTCACGAGTACCGGTTAAGATCGCCTTGAAAGCCTGCTCTTCAGTAATGTCATCAAGCATAATCGCGACTAATACCCAACCCCACTGCTCATCACGGCTCTCGTAACGTTTTTGCAAATCAAGCTTAGCCTGCTCTGGCGTCAGCTCATGCTGAATGATGTACAACCACAGAGCGCGAAACGGATCGCTAGGATCGTCGGCATAGTGCTTCATCATCTCTTCATTGGCTAAGTCGTAACGCTCGCCATAGTAAAGCGCGATAGAGCGGTTCCTTTCTGCGTAAGAGTTTGCAGGATCAAGCTCTAACGTAGAATCAAAAGATTCATAAGCCGCATCAAACTCCCCTACCTGCGTAAAGTAAACACCCAAAAGATTGAAGATATCAGGTTGAGCAGGGTTCAATGAAAGAGATTGGTTGAAGTCGAGACGCGCGAGATCACGCAGGCCAACACTGTCGTAGTAGTTACCACGTTCAAGCAGCATCTTAGCTCGAACTTCATCGTTCAAATCTGGGCGCTGTAATAACTGACTAAGACGTGCAATTTGAACTTCTTGCTGAACGCTTGGTTGCAGTGGCACAGCCATCGGTGGATAAACCCAACTTGAGGTGTTATCTGATGTTGTCGCACAACCTGTTAGTACAAGCAGTAAACACATACTCGCGGTTTGAAACCATTTCACAAATAATTACTCCTGTTATGACCGCAATAAAAAAGGGGAGCGATATGCTCCCCTTTATAACATGCTTTGTTGACGATAGGTTAGAAATCACTAAAAAGCGATATCACCATCGACACACTGAGAATTACTCAGCAGCAGGTGCTTCGCCTTCAGCTGGCGTTTCAACTGCTTCTTTCATGCTTAGACGTACACGGCCTTGACGGTCAATTTCAAGAACCTTAACAGGAACTTCTTGACCTTCAGTTAGGTAGTCAGACACTTTCTCAACGCGCTTGTCAGCGATTTGAGAGATGTGTACTAGACCATCTTTACCTGGAAGGATAGTAACGAATGCACCGAAGTCAGCTAGACGAGCAACTTTACCTTGGTAAATGCGGCCAACTTCAACTTCAGCTGTGATCTCTTCGATACGACGGATAGCTTCTTTAGCAGCTGCGCCTTCAGTAGCAGCAATCTTGATTGTGCCATCGTCTTCGATTTCGATTGTAGTACCAGTTTCTTCACAAAGAGCACGGATAACTGCGCCGCCTTTACCGATAACATCTTTGATCTTATCAGAGCTGATTTTCATTGTGTGGATACGTGGAGCGAATTCAGAGATATCTTCACGAGCACCAGAGATAGCTTCATCCATTACAGAAAGGATGTGCTTACGTGCACCTTGCGCTTGGTTAAGTGCAATTTGCATGATCTCTTTAGTGATACCTTCGATCTTGATGTCCATTTGAAGTGCAGTGATACCAGCGTTAGTACCTGCTACTTTAAAGTCCATGTCACCTAGGTGATCTTCGTCGCCAAGGATGTCAGAAAGAACAACGAAATCGTCGCCTTCTTTAACAAGACCCATTGCGATACCCGCAACAGAAGCTTTGATTGGAACACCAGCATCCATAAGAGCTAGAGATGTACCACATACAGAAGCCATTGAAGAAGAACCGTTAGATTCTGTGATTTCCGATACAACACGAACTGTGTATGGGAATTCTTCAACAGAAGGCATTACTGCTTGGATACCACGTTTAGCAAGCTTACCGTGACCAATTTCACGACGCTTAGGAGAACCAACGAAACCAGTTTCACCTACACAGTATGGAGGGAAGTTGTAGTGTAGAAGGAAGTTGTCTTTCTTCTCACCCATCAGGCTGTCGATGATTTGAGCATCACGTTGTGTGCCAAGCGTTGCAGTAACAAGTGCTTGAGTTTCACCACGAGTGAATAGAGAAGAACCGTGTGTACGTGGAAGAACACCAGTACGTACGTCTAGCGCACGAACCATGTCTTTTTCACGGCCATCGATACGTGGGTTGCCAGCGATGATGCGGCTACGTACTACGTTTTTCTCTAGAGAACCAAGCATGCCGCGGATTTCGCGCTCATCTAGGTTTTCGTCTTGTGCAATTAGAGCTTCAACAACGTCGTTCTTGATTACGCCAACTTGCTCGTAACGAGCCATTTTCTCAGTGATCTGGTACGCGTCAGATAGACGAGTTTCAGCAAGTTCAGCAACTTGAGCTTTAAGCTCAGTGTTAACTGCTGGTGCTTCCCAGTTCCAAGATGGAGTTGCAACTTCAGCAGCAAACTCGTTGATTGCTTTGATTACAACTTGTTGTTGGTCGTGACCGTAAACAACAGCTGAAAGCATTTCTTCTTCAGATAGGTTATCTGCTTCAGATTCAACCATAAGTACTGCGCCTTCTGTACCAGACACAACTAGGTCTAGTTTAGAGTTTTCAAGCTCAGTATTTGATGGGTTAAGAACAAGTTCGCCGTCGATGTGACCAACACGTGCAGCACCGATAGGACCATTGAATGGAGCACCAGAGATAGCAAGCGCAGCAGATGTTGCGATCATAGTGATCATGTCTGGGTTTACGTCAGGGTTGATAGAAACAACCGTAGCGATAACTTGAACTTCGTTTTTAAACGCACTTGGGAAAAGTGGACGAATTGGACGGTCAATCAGACGAGCTGTTAGTGTTTCGCCTTCAGATGGACGACCTTCACGCTTGAAGAAACCACCAGGGATTTTACCCGCAGCGTATGTACGCTCTTGGTAGTTTACTGTTAGTGGGAAGAAGTCTTGACCTGCAACTGCTTCTTTCTTAGCAACAACAGAAACGAATACTGAAGTATCGTCCATAGTCGCCATTACAGCAGCAGTAGCTTGACGTGCAATTACGCCCGTTTCTAGAGTAACGGTGTGGTTACCGTACTGGAACGATTTTACAACTGGTTTTTCAAACATTGTATATCCTTAGCTCTAAAGTCAGACTTTAGATTAAGTGAATAATGACTCAAGACATTACCAATCGCGACTAGTGAAAAGGGACTTAGGATGGTGACTCTTTGTATGTGTTCATACGCCGAATTAAGACCAAATCCGCCTTTGAATAGTCGCGACCTATTGGCCGACATCTGTGACTGTAATCTCTTGAGAGGTTGATTGCCAAACGCTGAAAACGCTATAGGCGGGCGTAGTATAAACTATTTTTATTAGGAGATATATTTCCTATCAGAAAAAGC
Organism: Vibrio sp. ZF57; assembly: GCF_001691235.1. Classification (NCBI taxonomy): domain Bacteria; kingdom Pseudomonadati; phylum Pseudomonadota; class Gammaproteobacteria; order Vibrionales; family Vibrionaceae; genus Vibrio; species Vibrio sp. ZF57. The sequence goes on from NZ_MAKD01000056.1 coordinate 184,523, forward strand.
CAGATGATATTCTGAGCATCCAGCCTAGCATTTTCTTACAGGCACAAAAAAAGGAGCATAAATGCTCCTTTTCTTCAAACTGTCTTTGCAGACATCGCTATTAGCGACGTAGGCCTAGACGCTTGATTAGGTCTTGGTAACGAGCAAGGTTTTTGCCTTTCAAGTAATCAAGAAGCTTACGACGGCTAGAAACCATACGTAGTAGACCACGACGGCTGTGGTGATCGTGTTTGTGCGCTTTGAAGTGACCTTGTAGGTGGTTGATAGAAGCAGTAAGTAGTGCTACTTGTACTTCTGGTGAACCTGTGTCGCCTTCAGATTGTGCGTATTCTGCAACGATTGCTGCTTTAGTTTCTGCATTCAGAGACATAATTCTCTCCTGATAAGAGTAAGTTTATATTTGTAGCAGCCAATCTCTGATTCAGCCGCTACGCGAGCCGAGGATTATAGGGAAGTTTGTCAGTTGGTGCAATAACAATCGAACCCATTAAAAACGAAAAAAGCGAACCACCTAAATTAGGCGTTCGCTTTCTATCTTATTTGCTCACTTTTCACGACTCAGCGCTAAGATCCGATGTAAGCGCTACGCTTGTGGCTCTTCATCTCTGAAAACAACCAAACGCTTCGGTGCAACTCGGCCATCTTCAGCAATCTGAGCTACGCCGACAAACAGCTTCTCTTCGCCACTTGTCATACGAACCGTGCCTTCAGTTGGCGCACCAGCAACCTGAACTGGCATACCGTGCTGAACTAGGTCAGTCAGTTCCGCGTTCAGGTTTACTTCTGGTAAGTCTTCAACGGCAGTGTCCATTGGCATCAGCAGTGGATCAAGCAGCTCTTTCGGTGCAATTTCTTGCGCCTGTGCTTGCTCTAGGATCTCGTTTAACTGCTCCAAAGTCACCATACGCTCGTATGGGTACTTTGCGACACCTGTACGACGAAGCATGGTCACGTGAGCACCACAACCTAGCATTTCACCAAGGTCGTCGGTAATTGTGCGGATGTATGTGCCTTTCGAACAATGCACTTCCATTTCAACTTCATCACCTTCAAAGCGAAGCAGTTCAATAGAGTACACAGTGATCTTACGAGACTCACGAGGAACCTCGATACCTGCACGTGCGTATTCGTACAAAGGCTTACCTTGATACTTCAATGCCGAAAACATTGATGGTATCTGATCGGTTTCACCCTTGAAGCTCGCAATGCAACGTTCAAGCTGTTCTTGAGTCACGTTAACATCACGTGTCTCTACCACTTCACCATCAGAGTCAGAGGTATTGGTACGCTCACCAAGCTTAGCGATAACAACGTAGCGCTTATCAGAATCTAGAAGAAACTGAGAGAACTTCGTTGCTTCACCAAGACAAATTGGCAGCATGCCAGTCGCAAGAGGATCCAGAGCACCGGTGTGCCCTGCCTTCTCTGCAAAGTAAATACGCTTTACTTTTTGCAGTGCATCATTAGACGAAATGCCAGTCGGCTTATCTAATAGAATTACCCCGTTGATAGGGCGACCTTTACGACGGCGAGCCATTACTCTTCGCCCTTAGACTGAGCTTCGTCAGTGCGGCCAGCTTCTTCTTGCTTACGCTTATCATCGTTCAGAACTTCACTTACTAGGTTAGACATACGCATGCCTTCTACTAGTGTGTTGTCGTAAGTAAAACGAACTTCAGGCGTTAGACGGTGGCGAATACGCTTACCAAGAGCCATACGAACTGGCACTTCATGCTCTTTAAGAGCTTTAAGGCATGATTCAGGAGTTTGCTCACCAACACACAGGAAAGTCACGAACACTTTTGCGTAAGCAAGGTCACGAGACACTTCTACGTCTGAGATAGTTACCATACCAATACGTGAGTCACGAACTTCACGTTGTAGGATAAGAGCAAGCTCTTTTTGAAGCTGCTGAGACACACGTTGTGTGCGGCTAAATTCTTTTGACATTTTCTTTTCTCACTTAGAAAGATGGGGGGCTTGGTAATTACCAGCCCCCCATGGTGTATTCAACAACCGATTACTTATTACCTTTACTAGTAATGTTAGTAACCTTAGTCAATATGTCGAGTCGTACAGACTGATTAGTCTAGAGTACGTTTAACCTCAACGATTTCGAATACTTCGATCTGGTCACCAACGCGAACGTCGTTGTAGTTCTTAACGCCGACACCACACTCGTAACCGTTCTTAACTTCTTGTACGTCATCTTTAAAGCGACGAAGTGACTCTAGTTCACCTTCGTAGATAACAACGTTTTCACGAAGTACGCGGATTGGGTTGCTACGCTTAATCGTACCTTCAGTCACGATACAACCAGCGATTGCACCAAGTTTAGGCGACTTAAATACGTCACGAACTTGTGCAAGACCAATGATCTCTTGACGGAATTCAGGAGCAAGCATACCGCCCATCGCCTGTTTAACTTCGTCAATCAGTTGGTAAATGATTGAGTAGTAACGTAGATCTAGGTTTTCGTTCTGAACCGTGTTACGCGCAGTTGCGTCAGCACGAACGTTGAAACCAAGGATGATAGCGTTAGAAGCTGCAGCAAGCGTTGCATCAGTTTCAGTAATACCACCAACACCAGAACCTACGATGTTCACTTTCACTTCGTCAGTTGACAGTTTCAGTAGAGAGTCAGCAATCGCTTCTACAGAACCTTGAACGTCAGCTTTAAGTACCACGTTAAGCTCAGCAACTTCGCCAGCCGTCATGTTCGCGAACATGTTCTCTAGTTTCGCTTTTTGTTGGCGAGCTAGTTTAACATCACGGAATTTACCTTGACGGTAGTTCGCAACTTCACGTGCTTTACGCTCATCACGTACAACAGTCGCTTCATCGCCTGACGAAGGAACACCAGAAAGACCTAGAATTTCTACAGGAATAGATGGACCTGCAGTTTCGATGTCTTTACCGTTTTCATCACGCATTGCACGAACACGGCCGTACTCTTGACCACAAAGAACGATATCGCCTTTGTTTAGAGTACCAGACTGTACTAGTACTGTTGCAACTGGACCACGACCTTTATCAAGACGAGATTCAACAACAACACCAGACGCCATGCCTTCTTTAACCGCTGTAAGTTCAAGAACTTCAGACTGAAGAAGGATAGCTTCTAGAAGACCATCGATGTTTGTACCCTGTTTAGCAGAGATGTGAACGAAGATGTTCTCACCACCCCATTCTTCAGGGATAACGTCGTATTGAGCTAGCTCATTCTTAACGTTGTCTGGGTTTGCACCCTCTTTATCGATCTTGTTCACAGCAACAATCAGAGGAACGCCTGCCGCTTTCGCGTGCTGGATTGCTTCGATTGTTTGTGGCATTACGCCATCGTCTGCTGCAACTACAAGTACAACGATATCTGTCGCTTGAGCACCACGAGCACGCATAGCTGTAAACGCCGCGTGTCCAGGAGTATCAAGGAAAGTGATCATACCGTTGTCAGTATCTACGTGGTAAGCACCAATGTGCTGCGTGATACCGCCAGCTTCGCCAGAAGCAACGTGTGCTTTACGAATGTAATCAAGTGTTGAAGTTTTACCGTGGTCAACGTGACCCATGATAGTAACAACAGGAGCACGACCTTCAGCGATAGCATCGCTATCACGGTCAGCTAGTACTGCTTCTTCAAGTTCGTTTTCTTTACGTAGGATTACCTTGTGACCCATTTCTTCAGCAACAAGTTGTGCTGTTTCTTGGTCGATCACTTGGTTGATAGTCGCCATAGCGCCCATCTTCATCATTACTTTGATAACTTCAGTTGCTTTAACTGACATTTTGCTAGCCAGTTCAGAAACAACGATAGTTTCGCCGATAGCAACGTCAGATTTAGCAACAGTTGCTGACTTATCGAAGCCTTGCTGCATTGAAGTTGGTTTAGCAAGCTTACCTTTACCGCCACGACCACGCTGGTTACGACCACCACGGTTGTTTGCAGGTTGGTTAGCAGGAGCTGCTTTCTTCTTGCGACGACGAGGTGCTTTCTCATCTTTCTTATCTGCCGCATCTTCAGCTTCACGAGCGTAAGTAGAAGTAGTCACATGGTAATCCGCAGATTTCTCTTGCTCTTTCTTCTTCTTCTCTTCTTCAGACCAACGTTCTTGGTTCTCTTCTGCTAACTTACGAGCTTCTTCAACAAGCTTAGCTGCTTCAGCTTCTGCTTTACGAGTTGCTTCTAGCTCTTGACGAGCTTTAAGTTCATCCGCTTCTTTTTTCGCTTGTGCGTTAGCGTCTGCATTTTTTGAATTCATGTCTTTTTTAGCCTTTTCAGCTTGTGCGCGTTGAGCCTTCTCTTCAGCTTCACGTTTTGCATCCGCTTCACGTGTTACTTTTTCTTCGGCTTCGCGCTGTGCTTTCTCTGCAGCATCACGTTTCGCTTGCTCTTCAGCATCGCGTTGTGCTTTCTCTTCCGCTTCACGATTAGCTACTTCCTCAGCTTCACGTTTCGCTTCATCTTCAATAGTGCTGCGCTTCACGTAAGTACGCTTTTTACGTACCTCTACTTGAACATCCTTACTCTTACCGCCTCCAGCGGCAACACTTAGCGTGCTGCGGGTCTTGCGTTGAAGAGTTAAACGAGTCGGTTCTGTTTCGCCTGAAGTATCGCCGTGCTCCTTTTTAAGGTGCGTTAGCAATGTTTGCTTCTCTGAATCAGTCACTTGATCCGACCCTGCTTTCTTCATGCCTGCATCAGCAAGTTGTTCAATTAAGCGGTCAACTGGCGTACCAATCTCTTCACTCAGTGCTTTAACTGTTAATTGTGTCATACCGCTTTCTCTCCTTGCTGAATTATTCTTCGTCGCCGAACCAACAGATGTTACGCGCAGCCATAATTAGCTCGCCTGCACGCTCTGCAGTTAGGTCTTCGATGCCTTCTAGTTCATCAACGCCTTGGTCAGCTAGGTCTTCCAGTGTCGCAACGCCTTTTGCTGCTAGCTTGTAAGCCATTTCACGCTCAAGACCTTCAAGTGCAAGTAAGTCTTCAGCAGGCTCAACACCGTCGAAAGTTTCTTCTTTCGCTAGCGCTAGAGTAGTCAGTGCGTCTTTTGCGCGGTTACGTAGTTCTTCAACGATACCTTCGTCTAGACCGTCTACTTCAAGAAGCTCGTTCACAGGAACGTATGCTACTTCTTCAAGCGTAGAGAAGCCTTCTTCAACAAGCATTTGAGCAAAGTCTTCTTCAATGTCTAGGTGCTTCATGAAGTTTTCAATAGAGGCAACTGCTTCTTCTTGGTGCTTCTTCTCAAGATCAGCAACAGTCATTACGTTCAGTTCCCAACCAGTAAGTTGAGACGCTAGACGTACGTTTTGACCGCTACGGCCAATCGCTTGTGCTAGGTTATCCGCTTCAACAGCGATATCCATAGAGTGTGCGTCTTCATCAACGATGATTGAAGCAACATCAGCAGGAGCCATTGCGTTGATTACGAATTGAGCCGGGTTATCATCCCAAAGAACGATATCGATACGTTCACCACCAAGATCGTTAGAAACAGCTTGTACACGTGCGCCACGCATACCAACACACGCACCAACTGGGTCAATACGTTTGTCGTTTGTTTTCACAGCGATTTTAGCACGAGAACCAGCGTCACGTGCAGCACCTTTAAGTTCAATTAGCTCTTCACCAATCTCAGGCACTTCAACACGGAATAGTTCAGCTAGCATTTCTGGCTTCGAACGAGTAACGAAAAGCTGGAAACCACGAGCTTCTGGTTTAACTGCGTAAAGAAGACCACGAACACGGTCACCTGGACGGAAGTTTTCACGAGGAAGTTGGTCATCACGAAGGATTACCGCTTCAGCGTTGTTACCTAGGTCTAGAATAATAGTGTCACGGTTAACTTTCTTAACTGCGCCAGTTACTAGCTCGCCTTCGTTATCGATGAACTGCTCAACGATTTGAGCGCGTTCAGCTTCACGTACTTTCTGTACGATAACTTGCTTAGCCGTTTGAGTCGTAATACGGTCAAACGTTACTGATTCGATATCATCTTCAATGAAACCGCCAAGTTCGATCTCTGGGTCATCGTACTTTGCAGCTTCAATAGAGATTTCTTTTGTTGGGAATTCAACTTCCTCAACAGCTTCCCAACGACGGAAAGTTTCGAAATCACCCGTTTTACGGTCAATTTCAACACGAACTTCAATTTCTAGTTCGCTTTTCTTTTTTGTTGCCGTTGCAAGCGCGATTTCAAGCGCTTCAAAAATACGCTCACGAGGAACTGCTTTCTCATTTGAAACAGCTTCTACTACCGCCAAAATTTCTTTGTTCATTAATCTAGCCTCTTAAGCTCTTCTCTCTAGGAGAACTAAAATTTAGGGATCAGGTTAGCTTTCGCAATATTGCTCAGGACGAATTCTTCTTCTTGTCCTTCAACCAATACTTTCACTGTCTCGCCTTCGATAGATTGGATATCACCTTTCCATTTACGACGGTTGCCGACAGCCATTTTCAAAACGATGCTTACCTCGTGACCAATAAATTGTTGGTAATGCTCTGCTTTGAACAGTGGTCTCTCTAAACCTGGTGAAGACACTTCAAGGTTATAAGCCACTGAAATTGGATCTTCAACGTCCATTACGGCACTTACTTGGTGGCTAACTTCAGCGCAATCATCTACATTGATACCGTTTGGTGAATCGATGTAAATACGTAGCGTTGAGTGCTCACCAGCACGAATAAATTCTAATCCAACTAACTCATAACCTGATGCTGCTACTGGAGCGTCAAGCATTTCAGTAAGTTGTCTTTCTAAACCAGTCATTTAACCACTCCAGAAACAAAAAAAGGGCTCAAAGCCCAATTTAAATTCCAAGCAAACATTATCTAAATACATTTACAAATGCTTAGATAACAAAAAACCCCGTATAAGCCGGGGTTTTTGTTGCTGGACCCTTATATGTTAAGTGCCATCACATTCGATATCGCACCTAACTCACAGTGAGGTTCACACTGTGCAAACTTGCTACCAATACAAGCTATATAATAGCATTGAAATTGGTTGCGGGAGCCGGATTTGAACCGACGACCTTCGGGTTATGAGCCCGACGAGCTACCAAACTGCTCCATCCCGCGTCCGACTTGCGAGCATTATACGCCCAACAAGATGTTTTACAAGTTTGTAAACATGGTGCCGAGAGAGGGACTCGAACCCTCACACCCTAAGGCACTAGCACCTCATGCTAGCGTGTCTACCAATTTCACCATCTCGGCATCAAATCTTTACAGATTATTGTGGAATTTCGTCGCCTTGCGCCGGAACTTCACTCACTGCATCATCAGCTGGTTGAATCACCTGACCTTGGGTCGGGTCAATCCATTGTGACTCAGTTTTATGTGTAGACATATTACCAAGCACTAAGCTAAGGATAAAAAATGTAGTTGCAAAAATTGCAGTCATTCGGGTAAGGAAATTTCCTGAGCCACCAGCACCAAACACAGTGTTTGAAGCGCCAGCACCGAAAGAGGCTCCCATATCTGCGCCTTTACCTTGTTGAATCAACACTAGGCCAATTACACCAAGCGCTGCCAACAGGTAAATCACAAGTAGAACTGTAAACATTTTTCCACCTATGTTCCTAATTGTTGAGCCAGCGCCGTTCAAAAAACTATTTTTAAGAACAAGGCTAGCGACCTCCTAACTGAAGGCCGAGCAATACTAGCGAATGCGACGATGGCTGACAAGGAGAATTTGCTAAAAAATAAGCCTTTACCAAGTGAATGGTCAAAAAAAGGTCAAAAGCGACACAAAACTCATTTATGTCTCTTTTGACCGTTATATCTTTTGACCGTTATATAAGTCAACCACTTCTAATCACAAGCGCTATTCGCTGCGCCAGCTAAGTAAAAGGTTAAATTAGCAGTTTGCTTTTACTGCATCTGCAATCTTAAGCGCTGATGCTTGAACAAGCTCTGCATCTTCGCCTTCAACCATGACACGCAGTAGTGGCTCGGTACCAGACTTGCGTAATAGTACACGGCCTTTCTCGCCAAGCTCTGCTTCTACTTCAACAACCGCTGCTTTTACCGCTTCGGCTTCTAGTGGGTTTGAATCTCCGCTGAAACGAACGTTTTCTAGAACTTGAGGGTACAACGTCATGCCCTGAGACAACTCATTCAGTGTCATTTCGCTATCAACAACTGAAGCCAAAACTTGCAGAGCAGCAACGATAGCATCACCCGTCGTCACTTTATCTAGTAGGATAACGTGCCCCGAGTTTTCAGCGCCGATCTTCCAGCCTTTAGCAAGAAGCTGTTCCATTACGTAACGGTCACCAACAGCAGCACGTACAAACGGAATACCTAACTGCTTAAGGCCGTTTTCCATACCCAGGTTGGTCATTAGTGTACCAACAACGCCGCCTTTCAACTCACCGCGACGCAGTGCATCACGAGCAATAATGTAAGCGATTTGGTCGCCATCAACTTTGTTGCCTAGCTCGTCAACCATGATGATACGGTCACCATCACCATCAAAGCCAAGACCTAATGCCGCTTTTTCTTCAAGCACTTTTGCTTGCAGAGCACGTACATCCGTCGCACCGACTTCGTGGTTGATGTTAGTACCGTTTGGCTCAACACCAATCGCAACGACCTCAGCACCCAGTTCTTTAAATACAGCAGGCGCAATGTGGTAAGTCGCACCATGTGCACAATCGATAACGATCTTCATGCCAGCTAATGTCATTTTATGTGGGAACGTACTTTTACAGAACTCGATGTAACGGCCAGCCGCATCGTTCAAACGTACTGCTTTACCTAGCTCTGAAGAATCAACACATTCGATGTCTTTATCCAACTCTGCTTCAATTGCCAACTCGATATCGTCCGGCAGTTTTGTTCCCTCAGAAGAGAAGAACTTGATACCGTTATCGTAGTATGGGTTGTGTGATGCAGAGATAACAATACCGGCTTCAGCGCGGAAGGTTTGAGTTAGGTAAGCCACAGCAGGTGTTGGCATTGGGCCAGTAAACGTAGCCTGAAGACCAGCAGCAGCAAGGCCAGCTTCTAGCGCTGACTCAAGCATGTAACCAGAGATACGAGTATCTTTACCAATGATGACTTTCTTTGTGCCTTGCTTCGCAAGAACACGACCCGCAGCCCAGCCAAGCTTCAGAACAAAATCAGGTGTAATCGGGTACTGGCCTACTTTGCCACGCACACCATCTGTGCCGAAATAACGTCTTTTATCAGACATAGTGATTTTCCTTAATTATATTTAGTGATTGTTGTTCATCACTTCGATTATTTTCATCGCTTCCAGTGTCTCCTCGACATCATGAACGCGAATAATTTGTGCGCCTTTCATCGCGGCAATCGTCGCGCAAGTGACGCTTGCGACCATGCAGTCGGCCGGAACCTTGTCTAGCAATTTAAAGATCATCGATTTTCTCGACATCCCCGCTAAAACAGGTAAGCCTAACGAATGAAACTTTTCAAGATGCGCTAATAGGTGATAATTGTGTTCGATGGTTTTCCCAAAGCCAAAGCCAGGGTCAAGGATCAGCTGATCTTTTGAAATACCCACCGCCTCACACGCTTCTACCCTTTCTTGCAAGAATGCTTCTACATCCTGAAGAACATCATCATAACTTGGGTTAGCTTGCATGGTTCTCGGCTGACCTTTCATGTGCATCAGACAAATCGGAACATTAGCATCAGCGGCGACTTGTAATGCTCCAGGCTCTTGCAAAGCGCGCACATCATTGATCAAATCAGCGCCCGCTTCAACAGCTTGGCGCATCACTTCAGCTTTACTGGTATCAATGGAGATCCACACATCAAACTTGGTACGAATGGCTTTAATAGCAGGAATGACACGGGCAAGCTCCTCTTCTAACGAAACATCAGGAGCGCCAGGTCGAGTTGACTCACCACCAATATCGATAATGCTAACGCCCGCTTGAACCATGCGTTCAGCTTGCTGTAAGGCATTATCAAGTGAGTTAAATTTCCCACCGTCAGAGAAAGAGTCAGGGGTGACATTGAGGATGCCCATCACATGTGGGCGATCTAACACGAGAGTTTTATTCTTTGCTTTTAATATCATGGAAGGCCGATCTTAAAGGGAAAAACACCATAGGCTATAAACAGAAAAACCCTGAGCGTACTCAGGGTTTTAATTGATAGTTTAGCGATTAAGAATCTTTGTTTTGAGCATCATCTGATTCAGATTTAACTTCTTCAACTTTCGACTCTTCAGCTTTTGGTTCCGCTTTAGCTTCTTCTGCCTTAGCTTCAGGTTTTGCTTCTTCCTTTGTAGGTTCAGCTTTTACCTGATCACCCCAACCAGCTGGATCACGAATCTCTTGCTTACGCTCCATCAAGTCATCAATTTGACCTGCATCAATCGTTTCAAACTTCATTAGCGCGTCTTTCATCGAATGCATGATATCCATGTTATCTTCAAGAATCTTCTTAGCTCTATCGTAGTTACGGTCGATAAGGATACGAATCTCTTCATCGATAAGCTTAGTCGTGTCATCAGAAACGTGCTTAGCTTGGCTCATGCCGCGACCTAGGAAAACTTCACCTTCTTCTTCTGCGTAAAGAAGAGGACCCAATTTCTCAGAGAAGCCCCACTGCGTAACCATCTTACGAGCAATATCAGTTGCACGTTCGATATCGTTAGACGCACCAGTTGACACTTTGTCTTTACCGTAAATAAGTTCTTCAGCAAGACGACCACCGTACAGGCTAGAAATCATAGACTCTAGATGTTGGCGAGACATGCTCACACGATCTTGCTCTGGCAAGTACATGGTTACACCAAGCGCACGACCACGTGGAATGATTGACACCTTGTACACTGGATCGTGTTCAGGTACCAAACGACCAACAATTGCGTGACCCGCTTCGTGGTAAGCCGTTGACTCTTTCACTTCTTCAGACATAACCATTGAACGGCGCTCTGCACCCATCATAATTTTGTCTTTCGCAAGTTCAAACTCAACCATAGATACATTGCGCTTGTTACCACGAGCAGCAAATAGCGCCGCTTCGTTCACAAGGTTCGCAAGATCTGCACCAGAGAAGCCTGGAGTACCACGAGCGATCAGCGACGGTTCAACATCACCTGATAGTGGCACTTTACGCATGTGTACTTTAAGAATCTGTTCACGACCACGTACATCCGGTAGACCAACCACAACTTGACGGTCAAAACGACCAGGACGAAGTAATGCAGGGTCTAGTACGTCTGGACGGTTAGTCGCAGCGATAACGATAATACCTTCGTTACCTTCGAAACCATCCATCTCAACCAACATTTGGTTCAGTGTTTGTTCACGTTCATCGTGACCACCACCAACACCAGCGCCACGTTGACGACCTACAGCATCAATTTCATCGATAAAGATGATACAAGGTGCCGCTTTCTTCGCTTGTTCGAACATGTCACGCACACGAGATGCACCAACACCAACAAACATTTCAACGAAGTCAGAACCAGAGATAGTAAAGAACGGTACTTTCGCTTCACCGGCAATCGCTTTTGCAAGCAATGTTTTACCCGTACCAGGAGGACCAACCAACAGGATACCTGTCGGGATCTTACCACCTAGCTTTTGGAAGCGGCTTGGGTCACGAAGGTAGTCCACAAGCTCTTTCACGTCTTCTTTTGCTTCGTCACAACCAGCAACATCAGCAAACATGGTTTTGATTTGTTCTTCGCTCATCATTCGAGCTTTACTCTTACCGAAAGACATCGCGCCTTTACCGCCGCCGCCGCCTTGCATTTGACGCATGAAGAAAATCCATACACCAATCAGTAAGATCATTGGGAACCATGAGATGAAGATAGTGCCAAGCAGGCTCTGCTCTTCAGGTGGTGTACCCTGAACTTTTACGTTTTGATTAATTAAGTCATCAAGTAGCTTTTGATCATAAACAGGCATGTAAGTTACATACTTAGAACCACCACCACGACGTGTGAAAGTGATTTCGCTGTTATTGAACTGTGCGTCTTGAATCTGGCCTTGGCCAACTTCCTGTACAAACGTGGTGTAATCTACTGCTCTGCCGTTACTTTCCCCAGGGCCGAAGCTCTGGAATACCGACATCAACACTACCGCGATAACAAGCCACAGAATTAAATTTTTTGCCATGTCACTCAAGGTGTAAGCCTCTCGATAACTAATTGTAATTAAAGGTAGGGTACTACAGTTTGTAACCTGTAGCCATGTTGTTAACTCTCACTCTTGGAAGAGAATCGTTAACCTTTGTAACCAGTGGCTACGATAAACACTTCACGAGATCGAGCTCGAGAAGAGTCGGGTTTTCTAACTTTTACTGTTTTAAACATCTCGCGGACGTCCTTAACGTATTGGTCAAACCCTTCGCCTTGGAATACTTTTACAACAAAACTACCATTGGTAGCTAGAACTTGTCGACACATATCCAAAGCTAATTCAACTAAATACATAGCTCTTGGCTGATCCACAGAATTGTTGCCTGCTATATTAGGTGCCATATCTGACATCACGACATCAACCATGTTTGGTTGTATACGTTCCAACAAGGCATCTAGCACAGCTTCTTCGCGGAAATCGCCTTGTAAAAAGCTAACACCAGCAATCGGATCCATTGGTAACAAGTCACACGCAATGATTTGTCCGTTGTCTCCAACAATCTTAGCAGCATATTGAGACCAACCGCCAGGTGCTGCACCCAAATCCACAATGGTCATCCCAGGAGACAGCAATTTATCTTTCGTTTGAATCTCTTCCATTTTGAAATAAGCACGTGAGCGATAGCCTTTCTTTCTTGCTTCGTTTGCGTACTTGTCGTCGAAGTGTTCCTTCAACCAACGGCCTGAACTGGCCGAGTGTTTCTGTTTGCTCATTGGATACCTAAAGTGGAGGAAAGTACTAATTGCCGAATAAATTATAGTCTTCAGCATTAGATGGCGTTAAAATAGGTTTTTTCAACCCTAATAGTAAAGAAAATTGGCCGCGTAATGAACCTAAGTACCAAACAAAAGCAGCATCTAAAGGGCCTAGCTCACAGTTTAAAACCTGTAGTGCTAATGGGCGCAAATGGACTTACTGAAGCTGTTCTAGCGGAAATCGAATTAGCTCTAGATCACCACGAACTGATCAAAATTAAAGTTGCATCAGAAGACCGTGAAACTAAGCAGCTGATTATCGATGCAATTGTACGTGAAACTAAAGCTGAGAAAGTACAGACTATCGGTAAAGTTCTAGTACTGTTCCGTCAGTCAGAAGCACGTAAAATCGAGATTCCACGTAAATAAGCGAGTTTGATATAAGCTAACTTCACTAATAGGAAGCCACAGCGCTTATCTTTTAGTGTAGCGTGAGAAACGAAAAAGGTCGCATTTAGCGACCTTTTTACTTATCAGAAACAAAGAAAATTCAATTAGATATATTCTACTTTGTCGATTTCGAAGTCTTTGTCACCACCAGGGGTAGAGATCATGACTTCGTCGCCTTCCATTTTACCGATAAGACCGCGAGCAATTGGCGATTTCACAGAAATGCGACCCGTTTTGATGTCTGCTTCGTCTTCTGAAACGATTTGGTAGCGGAACTCATCATCGGTATCCACATCAATCAGTGTCACTGTCGTACCAAAGATAATCTTGCCCGTATTATCCATTTGCGTTACATCGATGATCTGAGCCAGTGATAGCTTATATTCAATATCACGGATCTGAGCTTCACAAATACCCTGCTCTTCACGAGCGGCGTGGTATTCAGCATTCTCTTTCAGGTCACCTAGTTCACGTGCTTCACCAATAGCTGCTGAGATAACAGGGCGTAGCTTAAGTAGGCGATCTAATTCGTCACGTAGCTGCTGAGCGCCACGTACTGTCATTGGAACCTTTTCCATTTTTTACCTCTATGCCAAAGCTTTCTTTGGCCAACATAAATACACCCAACGTATTTATTGGGTGATAGAAACAAAACGATTTGGCTTAGTGTAAACAAACTTTATGGCTAAATCACCTTTATTCCACTTTGCGTTATAAAAGCTTTATCTAGGTCTAAATTACAGACATCACAAAAATGAATAATAACCTCCCCATCAATAAGTTGAGAATTAAATACCTAAAAAAACAAAAAACAAACAAAATAAACACAGATCACACTTTTATAAAAATCATTTTAAAACAAACACTTAATCAACAAGAGATATAATAAAACAGTGTTCATTTTTTAGTTTTATATCATTTTACTAACTGACCATGGAACTTTAGAGGTAAAAAGTAACCCATGGATTGCACTGGCATTTTTCAGACTTCTGTTCTAATCATGATTATGAAGCCTGATTAATACAGGCAATACACAAAAGGGTTCAAATCCTTGATAAAACTTCTATGGACAGTAATTAGGAAATAATAACATGAACAAGACTATGATCGCGCTTGCTGTATCTGCTGCAGCTCTTGCTACTAACGCAGTGGCAGCGGACGGTAAACAAGCTGGTGGTATCGAAGGTACATCTGTATACAGCTCAAACGGCACTTCTCTAGAAATCGGTGGTCGTGCTGAAGCTCGTCTATCTATGAAAGATGGCAAAGCTGAAGACAAAACACGTGTACGTCTTAACTTCCTAGGTAAAGTTGAAATCCAAGACGGCCTATATGGTGTTGGTTTCTACGAAGGCGAATACGAAGCTAACGATAGCAGCGCAACTAACAGCGACTCTATTGACCACCGCTACACTTACGCTGGTATCGGCGGTACATTCGGTGAAGTAACTTACGGTAAAAACGACGGTGCGCTAGGCGTAATCACAGACTTTACTGATATCATGTCTTACCACGGTAACTCAGCAGCAGACAAACTTGCAGCAGCAGACCGTACTGACAACATGCTTTCTTACAAAGGTCAATTCCAAGACCTAAGCGTTAAAGCAAGCTACCGCTTTGCTGACCGTTCTGAAACTAACGGAGAGTTCAACGACAACGGTGAAGATGGTTACTCTCTATCTGGTATCTACGCAATCGGCGATTCTGGCTTCAAGCTAGGTGCGGGTTACGCTGATCAAGACCTAGACAACGAATACATGCTAGCGGCATCTTTCCGCACTGAAGCTCTATACTTTGCAGGTGTATTCACTGACGGTGAGAAAGAAGCTGACACTCTACGCCGTACTGTAGATTACACAGGTTACGAATTTGCAACTGCGTACACGCTAGATAAAACTGCGTTTACTCTAACGTACAACAACGCAGAAACTAACGATGAGACTTCTGCAGATAACGTTGCAATCGATGCAACTTACTACTTCAAGCCTAACTTCCGCACGTACATCTCGTACAACTTCAACCTAATTTCTGAAGGTGACAAGATCGGCGGTACATCTCTAGTAAACGGTAATGCATCTAAAGCTGACGCTGAAGACGAGCTAGCTCTAGGTTTACGTTACGACTTCTAATTCTGATTATCTA